>CABQZS010000194.1 GCA_902468695.1 uncultured Collinsella sp. | reverse complement strand
AGCCAGCGGTCGGCAAGCGCAGCCGAGCCGCTGCGCCGGGGGTCAACCACGATGATTTTAGCCCCGCGCCGGCGCGCATCGTTGAGCGCATCAACGGCCCCCATCGTCGACGAATCGACAATGGAACGCCCCAAATACATGATGCAATCAGTATGTGCCAGGTCGGAGGCGGGGCTGTAGCCCAGACTGTGCTCCCAACCGGTAAGTCGGCTTACCTCGCAGGCGCCGTCGGCACCGTATACGTTGGGCGAGCCAAGCGCATGCATAAAGCGATACGCCCAGTAGCGGTCGAACGAGGGCACGCCGAGTGTCATGCCCAGCGCACGCGGACCATGCCCGTCAACAATCCCCCCAAGGCGCGCAGCGATCTGCGCGAACGCCTCGTCCCACGAAATCGCATCGAAACCCGAGCCATCAGCTCGTCGGCGCATGGGGTGCAAAATCCGGTCGCGCTCGTCAAACGGCATAGACAGTCGATGGCGCCCGCGGGCGCACAGGGCACGCGCCGCGCACGGATGCCCCGACACCGGCAACTCGGCCACCACGCGACTATCCTCAACGCGTGCCGCAAAGGCGCAATCGGCATAGCATCCCCCGCATGTGGTCACCACGGCGCGACCGTCACGCTCCACAGCAGATGCCATCTCGATTACCCCTTTCACAAGCCAAACACAACAGGCCAACAGCCCGGCAACGAGCCCCAGACCCAAAAAGCCTCCCGCACGGCAACGCCCCGCGGGAGGCCCAACGTCAAACAGACGGTACCTTACGCCTCGGACTTCTTAGCGTAGATAAACCAGTAGCCGAGCGCGATCAGAACCGCGCCACCCACGATGTTGCCCAGCGTGGCGGCGGACAGGTTAAACGCAATGCCCGCAGCGTTGAGCGCATCGGCGCCGGCGACGTCGGCGCCATAGCCGCACGCATGCATCACGGCACCCATGGGCAAAAAGTACATGTTGGCAACGCAGTGCTCAAAACCGCAGGCCACAAAGGCGGCGATGGGCAGCAGAATGCCCACAACCTTATCGACCACGGTCTTGCCGGCGGTACCGATCCACACGGCCAGGCACACAAAGATGTTGCACAGGATGCCGCGGAAGAAGATCGTCACCCAGTCGACCGTCACCTTGCCAGCGGCGACGCTCACCATGGAATTGGCGACCGCCTCGCCGTTGAGCTTATAAATGCCGGCCATGTACACCAAAAAGACGATGAACAGGGCACCGACAAAGTTACCGACCCATACGACGACCCAGGCCTTGAGCATCTGGACCAGGGTGATCTTTTTGCTCTTGAGCGCGCAGACCATAAGCGAGTTACCGGTGAACAACTCGGCGCCACACACCAGCACCAGCACCAGGCCCAGGCAAAAGCACAGGCCGCCCACGACGCGCTGGGCGCCCCAGCCCAGCGTGCTATCGCTCAAGAACACGGTAAAGAACAGACCACCGAAGGCAATGAACGCGCCGGCGAACATCGCCAAAACAAAGGCCTTTGCGACCGGCAGGTTGGCCTTGGTTACGCCGGCGGCCTCGGTTTTGGCCTCGATCGCGGCGGGCGCCAGGCAATCGGGAGCGGGATACTCCACCTTGGAATCTGCCATGTCAATCACTTCTTTCCTAATCAGCAGGGACAAGCGCTCCTATTGCTCTTGCCCCAAGCGGACAAAGTGGGAAAAGTCGTTGGCGGCCACGGCGTCGTACACGGCGTCGACGGCGTCAAAAACCTCCGGGGACATGGGGTTATAGAACTCCGTGTCGCCCGGCTGAATCCCTACAAAGACGATATCTTCGCACGATTGCTCAATCTCTTCGATCAGAATCGAGAGCGGAAGCGAATGCGTGGTGAACATCGACTTGCGGGCCACATCGCGCTTGTCGAGCAAGCGGATGGCGCCGACGGGCAGCGCCATGTCGGCGGCATCGACCAAGACCAGACGCGGCGGACGCTCGCGCTTGACCTCGATGATGTCGTCCTCGGGCGTTTGGCCTCCGTCGATGGTGTACCAACCGGCGATGGGTGCGTCTTCCATCTTTTTGGAGAGCACGGGGCCGGCGGCATCGTCGGCACGCAGCACGCTTCCCGCCGTGAGCACGATACCCGCAAACGGGGCGCCGTTCACGCGTCCATCCACAACGCGACCCATTACTGCAGCCTCCCCGTCAGATACACGCCCGACACGTCGCGCACGCGCTCAACCAGATCGCGAAACTTCATTAAGAACGCGACCTGCTGGGCATGCAGGCCAAACTCGCCATCGAACACCGAGATGCCGGCCTTGGCCGAGCCGCGAAAACCGCGCTCGTCGAGCAGCGCATCGCAGGCCTCGAGCAGCGACGGCACCGCCGCCTTGTCGAGCTGGCACTCGCCAAAGGAGCGGATAGCCTCAAACTTGGTCTTGGCCTCCCCCTCTGGTAGCACGTCGACGAGCGAATAGAACACGTTCACCGGCACCGACAGGCGCGGCTCAAAGCAGTCGAGCACGCCGGTGTGGTGGCCCACGGCGAGCGTGTAGTACAGCACGTCGCAGGCCTCCTGGGGAACGTCTTCCTCGGTCTCCACAAACTTACGCGTGAGCTCATAGAAGACCACCTGGTCGGGCGCATGGCCCAGGCAGGGGTCGGCGACGCCTTCGGCGGCCTCGTCGCTTGCGCGCGAGGCATCGCCAAAGGAGCCGCCGAGCATGCCGGGGCCCGCAAAGTAACCAGAGCGGTCCGTGAGCTCCATCTAGCGACCTCCGGCCAGCACCAGATCCTGCAGCGCCGAGTAGACCTCAACGCGGCGCGGATCGTCCTGCTTGTCGATGAGCAGCGCCATGGCACCGCGGATATCGCCCTTGGGCGCGCCCTCGAGCGTATCCATAAACTCGTTGGCCAGGTCGCGGCCGTAACGGTAGCCGCTCATGGCGCGAGCCTCGCGCTCGATGGCAACGCGCAGCTTGTACGGCACGCCGGGGTGCAGGATATCGGCCTGCTCGCCGGCGGCCTCCACCGTGGTCTCGGCATGGAGCTTTTGGTCCAGCAGGCCAAGCGCCATGGCAAAGCCGTAGATGGTCTGCGCGGGGCTGGGCGGGCAGCCGGGGATGTAGACATCGACCGGCAAGATCTTGTCCGTGCCGCCCCAGACGCAGTAGTTGTCGTAGAAGATGCCACCGGTGCAGCCGCACGCGCCATAGGACACCACGATCTTGGGATCGGGTGCAGCCTCAAAGGCGCGCAGGGCCGGCATACGCATGGCACGCGTCACGGCGCCGGTGTACAGCAGCACATCGGCGTGACGGGGCGAGGGCACGACCTTGATGCCAAAGCGCTCGACGTCAAAGACGGGCGTGATGGAACCAAAGATCTCGATCTCGCAGCCATTGCAGCCGCCGCAGTCAACACGGTAGACGTACACCGAGCGCTTGATCTTCTTAAGAAGGGTCGCCTTGGCCTTCTCGATGCTCTCGTCGAGCTCGATCTTGGTCGGGCGGTACTGAAGCCGCTCGGGCAAAAGCGTGGGTTCGGCCATGGTTACTCCTCCTTCATATCAAAATCCATGATGATGCCCTCGACCGGCGCCGGACCGGCGGGAATCTCGGGCGCATCGGGGTTGAGCTCGCGGTCGATATACTCCGGGTTCACGCCGTGGCCGCCCAGATACTCCATGCCGGGTCCCTGGGGCTCACCGGACGCAAGCGTCTCGTTGGCAGCCATGCCGTGCGCGTTGCCGGTCTTTACGGCGGAGGCGGCGCGCAGGGCGTCAAGCTCGCGCTTGCACTCCTGGCACATACCGACGGTACGAGCGGCCTGCTCGGCCTCCATGCCGCCGGCCTTTTGCAGCAGGCGCTTGGCGTAGTCGATCTCCTTGTGCGGGGCAAACGGCTTGCCGCAGCGCGAGCAGTGCTCGAGCGTATAGACGCTCTTGCTGGTGAGATCGTCCTTGCTCATGACGGCCAACTCAAACTCCTCGGTGAGCTTGATGGCCTCCATGGGGCAGGCTTCCTCGCAGCGGCCGCAGAAGATGCAGCGACCGTAGTCGATCGACCAGGTGATGGTATCGGCCGCAAGGTCGGTGTCCACGCGAATGGCATCGGCCGGGCAAGCCACGCCGCAGGCACCACAGGCGATGCAGAGCTCGGCATTGTGCTCGGGCTT
>CABQZS010000193.1 GCA_902468695.1 uncultured Collinsella sp. | reverse complement strand
TGAGACATATTAAGGTTGTCGCGAGTTCCGCACGAACAGGAGAGCACTTAATGTGCTCTCCGTCGTGAGCAGGACTGTAGAGCAGCAACCTTAATATGTCTCAGGCCCGCCCCCTCCGCCGCACACTGGGAACGTGCCACGCACTTTACCTGCGTAAACAATGTGAGTGAAATATGAATCTCGATGGATACGCCCGCAGCCGTGTATACTAAACAGCTGTGTGTAACCAGGGGAGTATTCTGGCTGGACAAAATGCCTGCTTAATAGGGTTGTCAGGTAGTCTGGACGCAATACAAGGCTGGGGAGCACGTCGTATAAGTAGTGGTCCTCTAGGGGCGTACGCTCGGTGGTGTACGCATTGTCCCAAGACCACGCGAGAGTTGGGATCATATCTTGATCAGCATGATTCTCGGCCGCAAGATTGGCATGACCCAGGTTTGGGACGAGGACGACAACGTCGTTCCCGTCACGGTCATCCAGGCTGGCCCCTGCGCTGTCTCGCAGGTTAAAACTCAGGCAACCGACGGCTATGACGCCGTCCAGATCGGTTTCGGCGACATCAAGGCCAAGAACGTGAACAAGCCCATGGCTGGTCACTTCGCCAAGGCTGGCGTCGAGCCTGTCCGTTTCCTTCGTGAGGTCCGCGTCGAGAACGGCGAGGAGCACAAGGTCGGCGAGGTCGTCACCGTCGCTGATTTCGCTGATGTCGAGAAGGTCGACGTCATCGGTACCTCCAAGGGTAAGGGCTTCCAGGGTCGCATCAAGCGCTGGGGTCAGCGCCGCGGTCCTATGACGCATGGTTCTCACTTCCAGCGTCACCCCGGTTCTATCGGTCAGTGCGCCTATCCTGCGCGCGTCCTCAAGGGCGTCAAGATGGCCGGTCACATGGGTAACGAGCGCGTTACCGTCAAGAACCTTTCCGTTGTCCGCATCGATGCCGAGCAGAACCTCATCTTGGTCAAGGGCGCTGTCCCGGGTGCCAAGAATGGTCTCGTCGCCATCCGTATGGCCTAAGGGCCCAGCCCATTTAGCCCAGCGTCATACCAAGGAGAACACTTAAATGGCAAAGTTTGAAGTAAAGAACAGCGAGGGCAAGAAGGTCGCCGAGGCCGAGCTCGCCGCTGAGGTGTACGGCATCGAGCCGAACATCCACGTTATGCACCACATCGTCAAGTGCCAGATGGCCTCTTGGCGTCAGGGCACCCAGTCCGCTAAGGGCCGCTCTGAGGTTTCCGGTGGCGGCAAGAAGCCTTGGCGTCAGAAGGGCACCGGCCGTGCCCGCCAGGGTTCCATCCGTGCTGCCCAGTGGCGTCACGGTGGCGTTGTCTTCGCCCCCAAGCCCCGTTCCTACGCTAAGCGTATGAACAACAAGGAGGTCAAGCTGGCTATGCGCTCCGCGCTGTCCGCCAAGCTGGCCGATGGCGAGCTCGTGCTCGTCGACGACTACGGCTTCGAGAAGCCTTCCACCAAGGCTGCCGTCGCCATGCTCAAGGCTCTCGGCCTTGAGGGCAAGCGTCTGACCATCATCGTTCGCGATGAGGACGTCAACGCCTACCTGTCGTTCCGCAACATTCCCAAGACGTTCATCATCACTGCCGACGAGGCCAACACCTACGATCTCGTCAACAACAACGCCGTGCTGATGCCCGCCGACATCGCCGCTCACTTCGGGGAGGTGCTTGCATAAATGACCGCCCACGAGATCATCATCCGTCCGATCGTGTCCGAGCGTTCCTTCTCCGGCATGGAGCTGAACAAGTACACGTTCGAGGTCGCCAAGGATGCTAACAAGTATCAGATCAAGGACGCTGTCGAGGAGATCTTCGGCGTCAAGGTCGTTCGCGTGAACACCCTGACGGTCAAGCCCAAGACCAAGCGCGTGCGCTATGTCGCCGGCAAGACCCGTTCTTGGAAGAAGGCCATCGTCACGCTGGCCGAGGGCGACACCATCGAGGTCTTTGGCAACCAGGCCTAAGACTCGCTGCTGTTGAGTGAGCTCATGCCTCCCAACAAGGGGAGGCGAGAGCTCAAGGTTTTGGGCGTATAAAATGGACACGCCCGGAACCGTGTATACGTCCGGTGTCATCGCACCCGAGGCAGAACCTCGAATCCCTGTCTGCGATGGCTAACGGATTCCTATTGAAAGGGATTGTAATGGCTGTAAAGCACCTTAAGCCGACCTCCGCTGGTAGGCGTTGGCAGACGATCTCCGACTTCTCCGAGATCACCTGCACCAAGCCCGAGAAGTCTCTTCTCGAGCCCCTGCCCAAGAAGGCCGGTCGTAACAACAACGGCCGCATCACCACCCGCCACCAGGGCGGCGGCGTGAAGCGTCGTTACCGCGTGATCGACTTCAAGCGCAACAAGGACGGCGTGCCCGCCAAGGTTGCCACGATCGAGTACGATCCGAACCGTTCCGCTCGCATCGCTCTGCTGCACTACGCTGACGGTGAGAAGCGCTACATCCTGGCCCCCAAGGGCCTCGAGGTCGGTCAGACCATCATGTCCGGTTCTGACGCCGACATCAAGCCGGGCAACGCTCTGCCCCTCGCCGACATCCCCGTCGGTACGCTCATCCACGCCGTCGAGTTCCAGCCGGGCAAGGGCGCTGCTATCGCCCGTTCCGCCGGTAACTCCTGCCAGCTGATGGGTAAGGAGGGCGAGTACGCTATCGTCCGTATGCCTTCCTCCGAGATGCGCCGCATCCTCGTTACCTGCCGCGCCACCGTCGGTGAGGTCGGCAACGCCGATCACTCCAACATCGTCATCGGCAAGGCCGGCCGTAAGCGTCACATGAACGTGCGCCCGACCGTCCGCGGTACCGTCATGAACCCTGTCGACCACCCGCACGGCGGTGGCGAGGGCAAGAACCACACCTCTGGTCGTCCCTCCGTTACCCCCTGGGGTAAGCCGACGAAGGGCCTTCGTACGCGCAAGAAGAAGAAGGTCTCGAACCAGCACATCATTCGTCGCCGTAAGAAGTAATTTCGGATACCGAGTTTTAGGAGAAAGCACTTATGAGCAGAAGTCTCAAAAAGGGCCCGTTCGTGGAGACTCGCCTTCTCTCGCGTATCACCGCGATGAACGAGGCTGGCAAGAAGGACGTCGTGAAGACCTGGTCCCGCGCGTCCACCATCTTCCCCGAGATGGTTGGTCACACCATCGCCGTCCACGACGGCCGCAAGCATGTGCCCGTGTATGTTACCGAGTCCATGGTTGGTCACAAGCTCGGCGAGTTCGCGCCGACTCGTACGTTCCGTGGCCACAAGGCCAAATAGGGGGTTAACCGTAAATGGCAACTAAGTCTATTGAAACTGAGGCCACCGAGGTTCGCGCCGTCGCTAAGTACGTGCGTGTTTCCCCCAGCAAGGCCCGCCTGGTGGTCGATTTGATTCGCCGCAAGCCTGTCGCTCAGGCCTTCGACATCCTCCACTTCTGCGACCGCGCCGTCGCCGTGGATGTCGAGAAGGTTCTCCGTTCCGCCGTTGCGAACGCCGAGAACAACAACGGTCTGCGTGCCGACAACCTGGTTGTCGCCGCTGCCTATGTTGACGAGGGTCCGACGCTTAAGCGCATCCGTCCCCGCGCCAAGGGTTCCGCTTCTCGCATTCTGAAGCGTACTTCCCACATCACCGTCGTCGTTGCTCCTCGAAAGGAGGCGTAAAGCTGTATGGGTCAGAAAGTCTACCCCACCGGCTTCCGTCTTGGCATCACCGAGAACTGGCGCTCCCGCTGGTTCGCAGAGAAGGATTACGCTAAGACCCTCGGTAACGATCTCGAGATCCGCAAGTACCTCGAGAAGCGTCTTTCCCGCGCAGCTGTCTCCCGCGTCGAGATCGAGCGCGCTGGCGACAAGGTGAAGGTCATCGTCCTCACCGCTCGCCCCGGCGTTGTCATCGGTAAGAAGGGTGCCGAGATCGATACCCTCCGCACCGAGCTCGAGAAGGTCGCTGGCGTCTCCAAGGGCCAGCTCTCCGTCGATGTTGTCGAGATCAAGCGCCCCGAGCTCGACGCCAACCTCGTTGCTCAGTCCATTGCCGAGCAGCTCGAGGGCCGCGTTGCCTTCCGTCGCGCTATGCGCAAGGCTGTCCAGTCCGCCCGCAAGGCCGGCGCTAAGGGCATCCGTATCCAGTGCTCCGGTCGTCTCGGCGGTGCCGAGATGGGCCGTCGTGAGTGGTACCGCGAGGGTCGCGTGCCTCTGCACACCCTCCGTGCCAAGATCGACTACGGCACGGCTGTCGCCAGCACCACCATGGGCGCTTGCGGCGTGAAGGTCTGGATCTACCTGGGCGAGAAGCTCCCGGGCCAGCCTGTTCCCAACCCTGCACTCGAGGGCTCTTCCCGTCCTCGTCGTCGTAACTCCGAGAGGAGGGGTCAGTAGTGCTTGCCCCTAAGCGTATTCTTCACCGCAAGGTGCAGCGTGGCTCCATGAAGGGCCAGGCCAAGGGTAATACCGAGCTGCATTTCGGCGAGTTTGGTATCCAGGCTCTCGAGGCCCATTGGATCACCAACCGTCAGATCGAGGCCGCTCGTATTGCCATGACCCGCTACATGAAGCGTGGCGGTCGTGTCTACATCACGATCTTCCCCGATAAGCCCATCACCAAGAAGCCTGCCGAGACTCGCATGGGTTCTGGTAAGGGTAACCCCGAGGAGTGGGTGGCCGTCGTCAAGCCCGGCCGCATCATGTTCGAGGTCAAGGGTGTTCCCGAGGAGGTCGCTCGCGAGGCTCTGCGTCTTGCGCAGCACAAGCTCCCCATCAAGACCAAGATTGTTGCTGCCAAGAACGCTGAGCAGCGCATCCAGAAGGAGATGGCTGAGGAGGCCGCTCTCGAGGCCAAGTGGGCTGCTGAGGACGCCGCCGCCGCCAAGGAGGAGAACTAATGAAGCCCGCAGAGATTCGTGAGCTCTCGGACGCTCAGCTCGTTGAGAAGCTGAAGGAAATGCGCGCCGAGCTCTTTAACCTTCGTTTCCAGATGGCCACCAGCCAGCTGGACAACACCGCTCGCGTCAACACCGTGAAGAAGGACATCGCTCGCGTCCTCACGGAGCAGCGCGCCCGCGAGATCGCAGCGGAGAAGTCCGCTGTCGCCGAGTAGGACCTAAGGAGAGAACATGACTGATTCGCGTAACTCGCGTAAGGTCCGTACGGGTGTCGTTACCTCCGTCTCCGGTGCCAAGACCATCGTTGTCACCATCACCGAGCGCAAGCGTCACCCCAAGTACGGCAAGATGATGACCAGCTCCAAGAAGCTGCACGCTCACGACGAGGAGTGCACGGCTGGCGTGGGCGACACCGTCCGCGTTATGGAGACCCGTCCTATGTCCAAGATGAAGCGTTGGCGCCTCATCGAGGTCGTCGAGCGCGCTAAATAAGCAGTCGCTCTTACGACTTGTACGTTTCCGAAGATGTGCGTATGCCTGGCTTGCATACCACGGGCCGCGTAAAGGCTGCGCACCTCTCTTCGGTTCTTAGTTCGGAGGAACATCTACCATGATTCAGATGCAAACCATGCTGAACGTCGCCGACAACTCCGGCGCTCGCAAGATTCGCTGCATCAAGGTGCTTGGCGGTTCCAAGCGTCGTTATGCAGGCATCGGCGATACGTTCATCGGTGCTGTCCAGGAGGCTACCCCTGGCGCTAACGTCAAGAAGAAGGACGTTGTCCGTTGCGTTGTCGTTCGCACCGTTAAGGAGATCCGCCGCAAGGATGGCTCCTACATTCGCTTTGACGAGAACGCTTGCGTTGTCGTCAACAACGATGGTTCGCCCGTCGGCACCCGTATCTTCGGGCCCGTCGCTCGCGAGCTTCGTGACAAGAAGTACATGAAGATCGTCTCGCTCGCTCCCGAGACCCTGTAGTTAGGGGAGATATATGTATATCAAGAAGGGCGATAAGGTCCAGGTTCTTTCTGGTAAGGATCGCGGCAAGCAGGGCGTTGTCCTGCGTGCTCTTCCCGCCGAGAACAAGGTCGTTGTCGAGGGCGTTTCGGTCGTCAAGAAGGCCGTCAAGCCCAACGCTGCCAACCAGCAGGGCGGCATCGTTTCGCAGGAGGCTCCCATCGACGCCTCCAACGTCAATCTCGTTTGCCCCGAGTGCGGTAAGGTTACCCGCGTCGGTCACGAGAAGGACGGCAAGAACAAGCTGCGCGTCTGCAAGAAGTGCGGCCACAAGTTCTAAGCTGCCCGCAACATCTAAGTTGCTAGCAAAGGCCCGGATGCCCCACGGCACCCGGGCCTTTTTCTATCCCCACTCATTGGGGACAGGCTTAAATGAGTGGCCGTTGTTTGGTGGTCATTGGGGACAGGCTTAAATGACTAGTCGTTGGGGACGTTCTTAAACGACTAGTCAATGGGGACAGTCTTGCAACGAAAGCGTCACATGTGGTCATTGGGGACAGACTTAAATGAGTGGCCGTTGAATGCCGACACTTGGATACTCATTGGGGACAGGCTTAAATGAGTGCCGTTGCAACGAAAGCGGCGCATAGGGACGGTCCTTTGATGTCTGGTGCCCCCAGAGGGGTGAAGTAATACAGCTGGTTCTGTCTTTTAGTGTTTTGGCGTTCCGCCCCTTTATGTTTCATAAGGATCGTCGCATGCGCATTTACGCGCAGAGCCTTGCGCGATAATGCGTGTAGCCGCGCAAACATCTGCCAATTATGGCTAAATAATGACCGATAAGCAAATAAATACGCAAACACGAGCAGATACGCGCGCAATTGTGTGACTATAGGGTTGTTAGAAATGAAGGACTTCCGATGACTCAGGAGGCACATCATGGCAGATTCCAAACAGGTTCCGCTCGACGCCGAGGCAGCCGCAAAGGCGGCGTTTGCCTCGGTCCAGGATCAGCCGTTCCCCGACGACATTTTTACGGCCCCCGAGCTCCGCTGGGCCGTGATCGGTTGCGGTGTTATTGCCAACCAGATGGCCCAGTCTCTCGCCCTTGCCGGCCGCAAGCTTGCGGGCGTTGCCAACCGCACGCTGTCCAAGGCTCAGGCTTTTGCCGAGCAGTATGGCATCGAGAAGGTCTATGACACGGTCGAGGACCTCTACGCCGATCCGAACATTGACGCAGCCTATATCACCACGCCGCACAACACTCACATTACCTACCTGCGAGCCGCTCTGGCAGCTGGCAAGCACGTCCTCTGCGAGAAGGCCATTACCCTCAACTCCGCTGAGCTCGACGAGGCACGTGCCATTGCCGACGAGCACAACGTGGTCCTTATGGACGCCACCACGGTGCTTCATATGCCCTTGTATCAGGAGCTGCGTCGTCGCATGGATGCTGGTGAGTTCGGTCGCATGAATCTCGCTCAGCTCAATTTTGGCAGCTATAAGGAGTACGGCGACCTGACCAATCGCTTCTACAACCGCAACCTTGCCGGTGGCGCCATGCTCGACATTGGCGTGTATGCCCTGTCCGTCATGCGCCTCTTTATGGCAAGCCAGCCCGCTGAGGTTGTCTCGTTGGGCAACACCTGTGAGACTGGCGTTGACGTTGCGGGCGGCATCGTCTGCCGTAATGCCGAGCAGCAGCTGGGCGTCGTGAGCCTCACGCTCCACTCCAAGCAGCCCAAGCGCTCGGTCATCAGCTTCGACAGGTGCTACATCGAGGTCAACGATTATCCGCGTGCCGATCACGCGACCATCGTGTGGACTGCGGACGGCCACCGCGAGGAGGTCCACGCCGGCACCGAGGCTTACGCTCTTTGCTATGAGATGGCCGATCTTGAGAAGGCCGTTGCCGGCGACGACTCCAAGCGCGAGCTGCTGGATTATGCTTCTGATGTTATGGAGCTTATGACCAAGCTCCGCGCCGACTGGGGAGTCGTGTACCCCGAGGAGGAGTAAGCGATGCTTGCGGAAGATAGGCTCAACGCGATCGTGTCGATGGTGCAACAGGCCGGCTCGGTTACCGTGCCAGAGCTTGCTGAGGCCCTGGGCGTGACGGCGTCCACCATTCGGCGCGACCTGCAGACGCTCGACCGCGCACACCGTATCGCCAAGGTACACGGTGGAGCGACGAGCCTTGAGCGCGCGCACGTGACGCGCGACCTAACGCTTAATGAGCGCAGCGATCTCCATAACGACGACAAGGAGCGTATCTGCGCCCGTGCGGCGGCGCTGGTGGAGCCCGAGAGCTTTGTGTACATCGATTCGGGTTCGACGACGCTCAGGCTCATCGAGCATCTTCCGCGCCTTGAGGGTGTCACCTACGTGACCGACTCCGTGCTCCATGCTCAGCACCTTGCTTTGCGCGGCATGCGCACCGTGGTGCTGGGCGGCGAGCTCAAGCCCGAGACCGAGGCGCTGGTTGGCCCCGATGCCTTGGCAACCCTGGACAGTTACAACTTTAACTGTGGCTTTTGGGGGTCCAACGGCATTGCCGCCGAGCAGGGCTTCACGGCGCCCGATATCGAGGAAGCGCAGGTTAAGCGCATCTCGATGCGCCATACGGCCAAGCGCTTCGTAATCTCGGACGCCAGCAAATTTGGCATGGTGGCGCCCGTCAAGTTCGCGGACTTCCGCGACGCAACGATTATTACCGCAGGCAAGGTGCCCGCCAAGTACCAGACGATGGACAACGTCATCACGGTCTAGCAACGGGGCAAGGACCAAACCACCATAAAGGTGCCTGTCCCCATTGTGGCGGTTAGTAACGAAAACCGAGTAGTTTTCTCAATAGAAAAGCGGCAACGTCCATCACGGGCGTTGCCGCTTTCGTTGTCTGCCGGTTTGTCTAAGTCTGTAACAACTGGACCGTTAAAAGTGGGCTAGATGTTACAGATTGAGATACTTCCGAACCGCGCCGTCCCTTTGTCTCAATCTGTAACATCTGAGCTTGATTTTGCCGAGTTACTGTTACAGATTGAGATTTTCCCTTAAGGGGGATTCGAATGTCTCGATCTGTAACAGATAGACCGGAAAATGGGTTCTAACTGTTACAGATCGAGATGTTTTGGGACCGCGGCTGAGCCATCGTGCTGGTTTTGACGTTTGCCCAGATAAAACCTACCAAAATAAACCTGTCCCTTATTGGCAGGTTTTAGGGCTCCCAGGGGCAGGGGGCTTCGATGTGGATGTGCTCGCCGGTTACGGGATGCTTAAAGGACACGCTGTGGGCATGGAGCATGAGGCCGCAAGGACGCGGCGTGCCGTACAGGTCGTCGCCAACCAGGGGATGGCGCTCGCTTGCCAGATGCACGCGGATCTGGTGTTTGCGGCCGGTGAGCAGCTCGACATCGATATACGAACGCGTGGGCAGGCCTCGACGGCTCTTAAGGCGCTTGAGCACCTTCACGCGCGTCTGCGACGGCTTGCCGCTGGCACCGACGCGCATCTTACGGCTGTCGTGGCGGTCGCGGGCGATGGGCTTGTCGATGAGCTTCTCGTTCCAGTCGATCTTGCCCTCGGCCAGCGCCAGATAGTGCTTTTCGAAGGCGTGGTCGATCACCATCTGGTCAAAGGCGGGCTGCGTCTGTTTGTCGAGCGAAAACAGCACCACGCCGGTGGTGTTGCGGTCCAAGCGGTTGAGCGGCTGCATGTCAGTCGCGGCAAAGCCGTCGCCCATCGCCAGCAGCAGATCGCTGGCGTAGTCGGTGAGCGTGCGCTCGCCGGTGCCGTCGCCGTGGACGATCATGCCGGCGGGCTTGTCGATGACCATGACCCAGGCGTCGCAGTAGAGGACTTGAGGTTCTTCGTTCACGTGTAAGCCTTTCGGTTAGCTGATTCCCACAAACATGCAGCCCGAGGTCGCCCCGCGCAGGCGGGCGGCGGGCT
>CABQZS010000192.1 GCA_902468695.1 uncultured Collinsella sp. | reverse complement strand
CGCATCGCGCGCGAGATCCATGATAACGTCGGGCACCAGCTCACGCGCGCTTCGCTTCAAGCCGAGGCCTTGCGCGTGGTCCATGCCGATGAGCCCGGCGTCGCCGCCGATTTCGCCGACGTCAAACGCACGGTTGACGAGGCGCTCCAGCTCGTGCGCGCCAGCGTCCACGCGCTCAACGACAATGCGACTAACCTCTCCGTGCAGCTCGAACGCATTGTTGAAGGCGCGCGCTCGGACGGCGGCCCGCAGATTGAGCTTGACGTTATGACCGAGCATGCGCCCGCAAACGTCGCCAACTGCTTTGCGGCGCTCCTGCGCGAGGCGCTCTCCAACACCATGCGCCACGCTTGCGCCCAGACCGTCACCGTACGATGCATGGAGCATCCGTCGTTTTACCAGCTCATTGTTACCGACGATGGCGCGGGCGGGGTCCAAGCAAGCAGCCGCGGCGCCGCGGAGGGCATGGGGCTCGCCTCTATGCGCGAGCGCATCGAGGCGCTTGGCGGCACCTTCACCGCCGGCTCGCGTGCCGGCGCCGGCGGCTGGCGCGTGTTTGCCACCGTTCCCAAACAGCAAGGAGATGAGGACCGATGAGGCTCATCGTTGTCGACGACGACCGCTTAGTGGTCGATTCGCTCAAGATTATCCTGGGCGCCCAGCCGCAGATCGAGGTGGTAGGTACCGGCGCCAACGGCAACGACGCGGTTTCGCTCTATGCCGAACATGCACCCGATATCGCGCTGCTCGACATTCAGATGCCGGGACGCGACGGTCTATCGGCGGCGCGCGAAATCCTTGAGCACGACCCTGCGGCGCGCGTGGTGTTTCTGACGACGTTCTCGGATGACGAGTACATTGTGTCGGCGCTCAAGCTGGGCGCCCGCGGTTACCTGATCAAGACCGATGTCGCCGCCATTCCGCCAGCGTTGGCGCAGGTCATGGCTGGCAAGCGCGTGCTCGAGGGCAAGGCGATCGAGGATGTCGACTTTGATGGGGCGGACGCTGAAGCCGGTGCGACCCGCCGGCCCGCGGCCTTTGCCGGCCTGACTGACCGCGAGTTCGAAGTCGCAGAGCTCATCGCCCGCGGCCTCGACAACAAGGAGATTGCCGCCACCGCCTATATGGGCGAAGGCGCCGTGCGCAACCACATCAGCTCAATCCTTGCCAAAATGGGTCTGCGCAACCGCACCCAAATCGCCATCGCCTATCTGCGAGGGTAATTACCTAACGGCCGACCGCCCCGGCAGAGTAAAATGGCTGTCACCGATTTAATGCCATTTCAAAACTATGCCGGATTACTACGATGAATCGCCCACCTTCGACCACGGCAAATTGCGCGCTTGCAAAACCGCAGGTAGAACGCTTGCAATATTTAGAAAAATGCAGTCATGGTCGGGGATGTCGAATTTATCGTAGTAAACCGACATAGTTTTGTTCGCGACGGCCCTGCACGAGTACCTCCACAAGCCTCGCGGGACCAAAATGATCCGTTTTCTTCCGCCCGCGGAGATCGGCTGACGGCGCCCGCCACGAAATCGACCCATCTACTACGTTTGACCCGATACCCCTGACCATAGCCGCGTTTTATGAAAAATCGCAGGCGTTCTACCTGCAGTTTTGTTTTTGCGTTTTTCGCCATGGTTGAGGGTAGCGGCTTAAACGTAGTAGATGGGCCCTTTTCGTGGCAGACGGGTCACGCGGCAGCCATCGCAAGGCCAAAATGATCCGTTTTCCTCCGTCCCCGAGGGATCAGGGGCTGGTACTGATATGGTGTCATTTCAAAACTATGCCGGATTACGGGGATAAAGTCGGGGCCCTCATCCATACCCGTGTTTTCTACAAAATGATGGCTCGTCTACCTGCGGTTTTATTTTCACGAATATCGGCATGGTTGGGGACTCGTGACTCAGCCCCGTAAACCGGCATAGTTTTGTTCGGGCGGTCCAACCGCGCGTTTACGCGCGGGGCCGGTGGGGCATTTTTGCCCCACCGGCCCCTATTCCAACTCTATTCCAGCGCTATTCCGGCTTGGTTTCTACCGTGGGGGTCTTATCCGCCGCAACTGGAGTGCGGGCGGTATCCATAGTCAGGCAGTGCTTGGGGCAGCTCTCGATGCACTCGCCGCACACCACACAAGCATACGGGTCAATCGACCACGTTCCGCCCTTGCGATCGACCGTGAGCGCGCCCGCCGGGCAGCGACGCGCGCACATGCCGCAGCAAATGCACACGTCCATGTCGTTGACGATATGTCCGCGCAAGCGCTCGGGCGCCGCGAGCTTTTCCTGCGGATAGCACACCGTGACCGGCTGCTTGACCATAGAGCCCAAGGCCGTCTTGGCAAATGTCAGCAAACTCATGCCGCGCCTACCTTTCCGTGCAGCTAATGCAGGGGTCGATGGTCAGGATAATCATGGGCACGTTGGCAAGGAGCACGCCCTGCAACGCACGTGTCAGACCCGCCAGGTTCTGCGACGTCGGCGTGCGCACGCGGAAGCGGTCCAGGTTCTTGGTGCCGTTACCGCGCACATAGTAATACGCCTCGCCGCGCGGCTGCTCAATCACAACCTCGCCGCGTGTGCCGTCGGCCGGCGTAAGCTTGGTGCGCCCGCCGGTGCCGTCGTGCGGGATCTTGCCCACAAGCTCCTTGATGATGTCCATGGCCTGCGTGACCTCGGCACAACGCACCTGGCAGCGGGCATAGCAGTCGCCATCGGTAGCAACGATGGGCTCAAACGCAGCCAGATCCGCATAGGCGCCGTCGCCGAACATGCGCACGTCGTAATCCACGCCCGAGGCGCGACCGAACGGGCCGACCATCGACAGATTCAGCGCATCTTTCTTGCTGATCACGCCCACGCCATGCAGGCGCTCGCCACAGCTGTCGTCGTCCAAAAACGTATGCACCAGGGCCTCGTAGCCGGGGCGCATGGCATCGAGCGTCTGGACTATACCCGCCAGCTCGGAGTCCTCGATGTCGTGCTTAAGGCCGCCGATCTCGTTAATCGACAGAATCACACGGCCGCCGCACGTGCTCTCAAAGATCTTGAGAATCTGCTCGCGCAGCGTCCACGAACGATAGAACAGCGCCTCGAAGCCAAAGGCATCGGCGAGCAGGCCCAGCCACAGCAGATGCGAGTGAATGCGCGAGAGCTCGTGCAAAATGGTGCGGATATACTGCACGCGGCCGGGCACCTCGATGTCGAGCATGCGCTCGCAGGCGCTGGCATAGCCATAGCTGTGGCCCACGGCGCAGATGCCGCAGATGCGTTCGGCGATGTAACCAAACTGGTGCATATCGCGCTTTTCGGTGAGCTTCTCGAGTCCACGGTGCACAAAGCCGATCTGCGGAATTGCCTCGATGACGCGGTCGTCCTCGATCACCAGGTCCAGATGAAGCGGCTCGGGCAGCACCGGGTGCTGCGGGCCAAACGGAATAACGGAGCGATGTGCCATGGACCTTACGCCTCCTTTTTCTGCTTGTCGCGGGCGGCCTTGGCGGCAAACGCCGCGCGGACCTTGGCCGCTTTCTCGGGATCCATGGCAGCGAGCTTTGCCTCCATCTCGGCAGCCTTGAGCGCGGCCTTCGCAGCAGCTCCATCGTGCTGAGCATCGGAGCCGGTTGCCGCGGCGGGCT
>CABQZS010000191.1 GCA_902468695.1 uncultured Collinsella sp. | reverse complement strand
TGCCCGCGCGCCTTACCTTTCGGGTTCACCATCCATGATGGGGCGCGTTTCTAACGAAGCCGTAACGGCCGTTGGGCTCTTTTGGTGCCAGCCCTTCTCGACCCGTACGCATTTGCTTAAAGCAAAAACTTTCCCGATCGATGTAATCACCGAATCAAAACGTGTACACCAGCCACCAAAGATGCCGAAAAATGTCGCTTTTGGAGGCTGATGTACACAAATGCAGAATCCAGCGCAGCCCAGAGGCGCCCTCCACATGTCTGGACTCTCTATGGCTGCGCTGGATAGACATCGCTGGAACGGGTATAGTATCGAAAGTTTTGTCGTTAACCAGCGGGGGAGTCCTGTGGGCATCAAAAAGAAGATCAAAAAGGAGCTTATCGGCACTTCCGATTACCCGTCGAATAAGATCTTTACGATCTCCAATTTCATCACCTTTACGCGCCTGATCCTCACCCTGGTATTTCTGTACCTGTTTGTGACGGATAACAACCGTGTCATCGCCATCGTTATCTACGCCGTTGCCGCCTCCACCGACTGGATGGACGGTCAGATCGCCCGCATGACTAAGACGGTCTCGTGGCTCGGCAAGGTCATGGATCCCATTTGCGACCGTGCGCTGCTGTTCACCGGCGTACTTGGACTGGTGGTCCGCGGAGAGCTGCCCATCTGGGTCTGCGTACTCATTATTGGCCGCGACATCTATCTGGGCATCGGCACGCTTATCGTGCGTCATTATCACCGTCGCCCCATCGATGTGGTCTTTCCCGGAAAGATTGCCACGGCGCTGCTCATGACCGGCTTCTCACTCATGCTGCTCGGTTTCCCCGTTATTGACGGCCTGCACCTTTTATCTTCAACCCTTACGGCCTTCCCGGGCCTCAACGGAAGCTCGGTGCCCCTCGGCATCTTCTTTGTGTACGGCGGCGTGATCTTCTCCATGCTCACGGCTGTCATCTACTCCATTAAGGGCGGAGTGGCCATTAAACAGGCTCTCGCGCATCCCGAGGACGAGGACATCGACTTTCTGAACCCTGAAATCGAAGACTGATTCGTTGGGGTATGATTACGTACGGTTCATTATTTGCGGCACGTCCGCGATAAGTTAGGGGTTGTCATGGACAACATGGTTAACAATATGCCTCAGAATGATAAGACTGCTGACGCTACCTGCGTATTCCGCGTGCCTTCAAGCGACGTCACCGTTCCCGACCTCATGGCCAACGTGCGCATCACCGCCCCCGTCCTGTCCATCGTCAAGGGTCCGCAGACTGGTGCCGCCTTTGAGCTCGAGGACGACGTGACCACCATCGGCCGCGATCCCGCGAACGGCATCTTCCTTAATGACATGACCGTTTCGCGCAGCCACGCGCGCATTATTCGCGAGGGCCTCGGCGCTCGCATCGAGGACCTGGGCTCGCTCAATGGTACCTGGGTCGACGGTGCCATTGTCAATGCAGCCCCGCTGCACGACGGTTCTTCCGTTCAGATCGGTACGTTTACGCTCATCTACCACGAGAGCACGCCGGAGCGCATCGAAACCGGTGAGTAGGGCATGGCCGAACGCAACTATCTGAGTATCGGCCAAGTCGTCAACCTACTTCGAGGCGCATACCCCGATCTTTCGAACTCAAAAATTAGATTTCTAGAGGATGAGGGGCTCATTACCCCTCATCGTACGCCTAAGGGATACCGTCAGTACTCTAAGGAGGACGTTGATCGTCTGGAGGTCATCCTGCACTTGCAGAAGACCCGCTACATGCCGCTCAACGTGATTAAGCAGCGCTTGGAAAACGCCACGGACCTGTCAACGCTCGCCTACGAGGTGGGCTTGCTATCCGATGTTCCGCTCAAGACGGAGCCCAAGGAGACTAAGCAAAAGCTGCATCCCATCGAGACCATTCCCGATATGTTGGGCGTCGAAATTTCGTTTATCCGCTCGCTCGCCGAGAACGACCTCATTCGCATCATCAAGAGTCCGCAGAATCGCGAGCTTGTCGATGGTCGCGATTTTCCGATCATCCGCTACTGCTCCGAGCTGTCGCGCTTCCATATCGAGCCGCGCAACCTGCGTCAGTACGTGTCTTCCGCCAACCGCGAGTCCTCGATGTTTGAGCAGGTGCTTGTGAGCATGCTCGGCATGGATACCTCCGATGACGAGCGCGACGCCAAGCTCGAGCGTGCGTTTAAGAAGCTTCACGACCTGACGGAGGGCGTGCACACCGCGCTGCTCAAGAACCGCGTTTTTGAGTCGCTCAACGCCGTGGTCGAGGACGCCGACATCGATGCACTCGATGAGGAAATCACTCGCTCCGAGTCCACCAAGGCCAAAAACGAAGAGATAGCCGCGCCGGCTTCGCACAAGGATTCTCTCGTCAAGCCGCTCAAGGTCGTCCCCCCTTCGCAATCCGGCACCGCCACCGCGGGCAAATAACCGCTGCTGAAATTTCGGGAACCCATTGAAAGGTCATGCAATGTACGACTTCGAATCTCAAATCGTCGACATCCCCGACTATCCCGAGCCCGGAGTCATCTTTAAAGACATCACGCTGCTCTTTGGCAATCCCGAGGCGCTCAAAGCCATGACCGATGCCCTCGCCGAGCACTTTGCCGGCATGGGAATCACCAAGGTCGTGGGTCCCGAGGCTCGCGGCTTTATGGTTGGCGTACCGGTAGCTGTAGCCCTTGGCGCCGGCTTTGTTCCCGCACGTAAACCGGGCAAGCTACCGCGCAAGACTGTGAGCCAGAGCTACGAGCTCGAGTACGGAACGGATTCCATTGAGATCCATGCCGACGCTATCAGCTCTAAAGATACCGTGTTGATTCTGGACGACTTGGTCGCGACGGGCGGAACCGTCGAGGCAACAGGTAAACTGGTGCGAGATATGGGCGCAAAGCTTATCGGTTACGGTTGTATCCTTGAGCTTGCGTTTCTCAACCCGCGCGAGAAGCTCACGCCGTCTGATGACGATGTGGAGCTCTTTAGCCTGGTGACGGTGGACTAGCCGTTACCCTTAGTTACTGGAAAGGAAGCTACATGCGCACAGCAAACACGCACAAAAACATGGCACGCTGCGCTGCTACGGCAACCCTCGCTTGTGTTTTGGGCTTGGGCCTCGCGGCTCCTGCCTACGCCGATACCGCATCCGACCTTGCCGCTGCTCGTACGAAGCTCGAGCAGATCGGTACCCAAACTCAGCAGATTTACGATGAGCTCGCCACGCAGACGCAGGCGCTCGATCAGACTGCCGGCGAGATCACGCAAAAGCAGCAGGAGATCGCCGATGGTCAGGCTAAGCTCTCAACCTATGTCGCCGGCGAGTACAAAACCGGCGGTCTGAGCCTGCTTCAGGTTCTGACGGGTGTCGATGACCTGAGCGATATGCTCAACCGTCTGTTCTACTACGGCAAAGTTTCCGATAAGCAAGCTCAGACCATTCAAGAGGTCAAGGAGCTTAAGCAGCAGCTCACCGATAAGCAGGCCGAGCAGGAGAAGAACGTCGCCGCCACGCAAAAGAAGGTCGACGAGCTTAACGCCCAGCAGGCTGAAGCCCAGAACGTCGTAAACTCCCTGGATTCGCAGCTGCAGGCCGAGCTTGCCGCCGAGGCCGAGGCCAACGCCGCGCTGCAGGCCGGCATCAACGCCAGCACCGCCGAGAAGGCCACGGTGAGCAACGAGACTGCCGGTACGACCGAGAACACCAACAACGGTGGCCAGACCAGCAATAACAACAACCAGGGCGGCAACACTCCGGCTCCTACGCCGGCACCTGCTCCGACGCCGCAGCCCTCCACGCCTGCTCCGGCTCCGACGCCTTCTGCTCCGAGCCAGTCCGTCGACGGCGGTTCTGTTGTCTCGCGTGCATACAGCAAGCTTGGTTGCGCCTATTCCTGGGGCGGAATTGGCCCGAACAGCTTCGACTGCTCTGGTTTTGTAAGCTATTGCCTTACTGGTCGCTATTGCCGCCTGGGCACCACGGGCACCTTTATGGGCTGGACGCGTGTGTCCGATCCGCAGCCCGGTGACGTTGTAGTCAACTCGTACCACACCGGCATTTACATCGGTGGTGGTCAGATGATTCATGCTTCTGACTACAACACGGGTGTTATCATCAGCTCCGTTGCCGCCGGCATGAACAACAACTACATTTTCGTGCGCTACTAAGTATTCAGATAAAGCAAACGGATATGGACCTCGTGGCTTTGAGTCATGGGGTCCATTCTTTTGCCTTTAGTGCAGTCCGCTATCTAGTTTTGAATACTAGATAGCGGCCCAATCGGTCTGCAAGATGGCTATAATTGAATGGGAACGATTAGAAAGGACCCTCTATGAGCTGGGCACTTATCTCCGATTCAAGCTGCAACCTCCGCGATTGGCAACCGACCGCGCCCCATACCACCTTTGCATTTGCGCCCCTCAAAATTCGAGTGGGGGAGCATGAATTCGTCGATGACCTTTCGCTCGATGTTCATGAGCTCAACTGCGCTGTTCAGGCGGAGACGAACGCTTCTTCGAGCGCTTGTCCCAGCGTAGGGGAGTGGGCCGAGCTCTTCAAATTGGCAGACAAGACCATCTGCATGCCGATCTCTGAGGGCGTGTCGGGCAGCTACAACGCGGCAGCCACGGCTCGCGATATGGTTCTTGCCGAGGAGCCCGACCGACAGATTCATCTAGTCAATTCACGCGCAGCTGGCGGCAAAATGGACCTCATTTTCTTGCTGTTCGACCGCTATCTTGCAAGCAATCCGAATGTCTCATTCGAGGATGCTTGCGCATACTTCGATAGCCTTGAACAGAACAGCAAAATCCTCTTCAGTTTGTGCAATTACGAAAACCTCGCCAAAGCCGGACGTATCCCTAAGGCAGCCGGCGTCATTGCCAACAAGCTCAATATCCGTATTTTGGGCACAGCGAGTGAGGCCGGTAAAATCGAACTCGTCGGGCACACGCGTGGCGAAAAGAAGATGCTCAACAAGATCATCGACACTATGGAAGCCGAGGGCTTTACGGGCGGTGAGGTCGTCATAGATCACGTTGAGAACGAAGCTGGAGCCCAGGCGCTCACTGACCGCATAGTCGAGCATTGGCCCGGCTCCAAGACCATCATCATGCCCTGCAACGGCCTGGATTCCTATTACGCCGAGATGCACGGCCTCATCATCGGCTACGGCATGGGCGTAGCTTCGGGCAAATAAAGTCCAACCAAGCAAAAATACGGGCGGGACAAAGCGACAGATGGCTCTTTGTCCCGCCCGTTTTATACGTCGGCTAGCTATTAAACCCGTTGAACTTGAGATAGCTCATCAAGTAAGCCTTCGAAACGAAGGACGATACCGCGCTACGCACAAGCAGCGACTCACGCGTTACCTGATGCGCCGTATCGGGCACGGGAGTCTGCTCGACGGAAAACGCCGCACGAATCGATGCCTCGAGCTGATCGACCACATAATCAAAGGCCGTCGGGGCATCGTAGCTCAAACGCTGAATGTTAAAGAGTGCCTGCACCGCAGCAATAGGTAGCACCTGCTTAAAGATGCAGATAGCGATCAGGCGGGCAATCTGCTCGCGGCCATATTGCTTTTTGACCGGAGCAGGCACTAGGCCGACCTTTACGTAGTTATTGATCATCGATGGCGTAATGATAGGCTGCTCAACGCAAATGGACAGCGGCTCCATCCAAAGCGCAACATACTCAATAACCTGGTCGCGGTAGAGTGTCACATTGGGCAACTGGTCATAGCGCGGCAGACTCAACGTATTGAGTTTGCGCACGATATCGGACTGAATAAATGCATCGGGCAGCACAGTGGGCTGAATTTCCTCAGGCTTAATGCTGACCGACGAATCGGACATCGGGATAACGCGTTTGGCGTGGTTCATAAGGATCCTCCGTTCATTAGCTATATTGTATTCTAGGTTATCTAGTTTTGCATACTATATAACCGGAAAGTAAAAGTGGTTGGACAGCACATTGATACACCGTCCAACCACTTTGTTAAAAGACAACAACCTTACATAAGATATATTATCGTACTTATCCGTGGAGAAATGCGTATGCTCTGGTTGCCGCTATGGCTCCATCAGAAACGGCGGTCACAACCTGACGTAAAAGCTTGGAACGGATGTCGCCAGCGGCAAATAGACCTGGCGTGCGGGTCGCCATGGATTCATCAGTCAGAATGCCGCCATCAGGCGCCAGATCGACTAGATGCTCAACAAGCTCGGTATGGGGTTGCGTCCCGGTAAAGACAAAGATACCAAACGAGCCGGGCTCAAATGAATCGGTATGAGTCTCACCGGATGCATTGTCCTTAAAGGTAATCGTCGTTGGCATGGCTTCGCCCGAGAGCTCCACAATACTAGTTTGGTACCTAACTGAAATATTATCTTTTGCAAGAACTTTTTGAACCACACCATCGGGGGCACGGAACTGATCGCGGCGCAAAACGATGGTCACGCTGCTGGCGATTTCTGACAAGAACAGAGCTTCCTCGCATGCCGAATTGCCACCACCGATTACAAAGACCTGTTTGCCACGGAAGAACATGCCGTCACACGTCGCGCAATACGAAACGCCACGACCGCGATACGTATCCTCGCCAGCGAAACCTGCCGGACGCGGCGTGGCACCCATGCAAGCGATAACACTCCTAGCCGTCGTATCACCAACATCGTGATGAACGGTAAACAATTTGGAGCCGGCATCGTAATCGACACCCGTCACCATGCTCCATTCAACCTGAGCCCCTAGGCCTTCTGCATGTTGTTGGAATCGCTCACCGAGTTCAGCGCCGCTCAGTAGCGGAATGCCCGGATAGTTCTCGACCTCATTGGTTGTGGCGATCTGTCCTCCCGACATGCCCTGCTCAATCACGGTCGTCGTTAGGTTGGCGCGCGCCGCGTAAATGGCTGCAGCATAGCCCGCAGGGCCGCCGCCGATAATAGCAACATCGATCGGCTGATGGGTAGTCATGAAGAGACCTCCTGTCGAAAGATTGGCGTTCTTTGCGCTCATACCCAAATTTACGTGAACATGACACTCATGCACTACAATGATAAATCGCGTAACAAAGCTGAAGGGGAGTTATCGATGGATCAAATGCAGACGAGCAATAGCGCTCCCCTGCCCATGCAAGCTACTCCCCAACCGGAGCAAATGACCGTTTCACCTGCACAAAAACCCCTAGTAACCATCGTGCACGCATCGGTTGGATCGGGCCACAAAGCCGCCGCCAACGCGATTGCACAAGCATTTGACCTTATCAGCGGCACCAAGGGAATCCCTGAGGATGTTGAGATCGAAGTCCTGGATATCCTCGATTTTGGACGTATTAGGTTCGATGGTAATAAAACAGCAGCTTCGTTTACCGGCGCCACGCGTCCCATATATGACCTAACCTGGCGATACACGTTTACGGGACATCTGCTCTGGGGCGGAGGCACGGCATGGTCACGTATTATGTTCCCTGCCTTCAACGAATATGTCCGCACCCGCAGGCCCATAGCCGTGGTCGCAACACACATCACGGCGGCCAACGTCGCTGTGGGTGCCCGCGTCATCACGGGTATCGATTATCCCGTCATCTGCGTACCAACAGACTATGAAGTCGAAGGCTTTTGGCCCCACAAGGACACCGACCTGTTCTGCGTAGCCAACGAATTTATGGCCGAGACACTTCGCCCCCGTAAGGTTCCCGAGACCAAAATCCGCATTACAGGCATCCCCATTCGCGCCGGGTTTGATACGGACTACAATCGCGAGGAAGAACTCGAGAAGTTCAATCTCCCCGCTGACAAGACCGTTGTGTTGGTGATGGCCGGTGCCAGTTTGCCTCAACCGTACGTTCGCTTTCGCGCGGAGATGGACCGCACACTCCCCTTCCTGCGCAGCTTCGAGGACATGCACTTTGTCTTTTTGCCGGGCAAGGATGAGGAATACGCCACCCGCCTCAAGACGCTCTTCGACGCCATGAAGCTCGAAAACGTCACGGTTCTGGACTACGTGGACGACATGGCGGCCCTCATGCACGGCTGCGACCTGGCAATCCTCAAATCGGGCGGACTCACGGTCACCGAGTGCCTATGCGCACATCTGCCGATGATCCTGTTGGGCAAATCATACGGCCAGGAAAAGGCCAACACCACGATGCTCACCGGCATGGGTGCCAGCATGCATGTCACCACCGCACGTGAACTCATCGTAACCCTACGTCACTTGCACGACCATCCCGAGTCACTCAAAGCCCTGCTCATCAACGGCGAAGTCCTGCGCCGTCCACGCGCAGCCGAGGACATCGCCACCGCAACCATGGAGCTTACGGGCAAGCCCCAAAAGCGCAAACGAGCCTTCTGCCGCTTCTACTGGGGCGGAAAACCTGCTCATATCAGGTAGACGAAAGTCCGCTGCTCAGTGGGAGCCGCCCATATATCATTCCATGCTCAAACATTCTCGCTTCGCAGGGGCGCATGAATCCCGCCCGTCCGGGGCTCACCCATATCATTCCATGCTCAAACATTCTCGCTTCGCTTCGCTCGCTGCGAAACTGCGCGTGGAACGATATGGGTGAGCCCCGGACGGGAGTCTTCTTGCTTGAAAACAAAAAGCATTCTTTCTAGCAAGCCGATTCGAAAAGGGAACTTTTCATTAATCGAACCGGTTTGCTATTAGATTTTATCTACTTTTTCTGAAGAAGCCGTTTCAGTTGCTAGCACGTAAACGAAGCTCACCCGTGGGAGGCCCCTATATATCGTTCCACGCGCAGTTTCGCAGCGCAGTGAGAATGTTTGAGCATGGAATGATATATAGGGGCCTCCCACGGGAGAGCGAACATTACAATACGCCGCTAGAACCGAAACCGCCGGCTCCTCGGTCGGTTTCGTCTAGTTCGTCTACTTCTACGAGGTTGACGGTGGGGACTTCTTGGATGACTAATTGGGCGATTCGGTCGCCCTTGTTGATCTGAATGTCGTTGGTGGGATCTAGGTTGATGAGGATAACCTTGAGTTCTCCTCGGTAGTGGGCGTCGATGAGGCCAGGCGTGTTGACTATAGACAGGCCCTGCTTGATGGCCAAGCCGCTGCGGGGCTGGACGAAGCCGGCGTAGCCATCGGGCAGGGCGATGGCCAGCCCAGTAGAGACCAGACGGCGTTCGAAGGGCTTCAGGACGCAGTCCTCGTTGGAGCGCAGATCCAAGCCGGCATCGGTGGGATGGGCGTATTTGGGAAGCTCGACGGTGGGGTCGAGACGCTTTATGTTGACGGTAATGTTGGACATGGAATCACCTTAGCTTGTCGAGCTCTTGCAGAAACTCATCGACGTCTTTGAAATCGCGATAGACCGAGGCAAAGCGGATGTACGCCACCTTGTCGATCTTGGCCAAGCGTTTGAGCACCATGTCACCCAACTCATGCGACGTAACGGCCGTCAGCGTGCGAGAGCGCAGCTCGACCTCGATGTCGTCGATAATCTCATTGAGCTTCTTAGTGTCGATATCACGCTTGATGGTGGCGCGCATCAAGCCAACGAGCAGCTTATTGCGATCGAACCGCTGCTTGGTTCCGTCTGACTTAATGACCTCGATTGGGTCTTCGCATCGCTCAAACGTTGTAAAGCGATAGTTACACGAACAACATTCGCGACGGCGCTTAATGGTGTTATTTGACTCCTGCATACGGGAATCAACGACGCGGGTATGTGCCTTGCCACATTTGGGACAGCGCATGGTACCTCCTCTTAAACGATAACAAGGGTACCATGCGCAGCGCGATAATGATTACGAACGAGCAGGAACCTTAAGATGCGCACCGGCGGCGAGCGAACCATGCTCCAGATGATTGACGTTACGGATCATGTCGGAAGTCTCTTGCGTGGAAAGGCCTTCGATAGGATATTCCTCGGCAAGCGACCAAAGAGAATCACCAGGCTGAACGCGAATAGTCTCGTAGGTAACGTTGGAAACGGACTCGGCATACGCGGCGTGACGAGCGCTAAAGACCGACGTAGCGAGGACAACGAAGAGCGTAAGCGCAACGGCAACGGCGACAATCGTCGGAACCTTCAGGGCAACGCGGGCCGGCGCAACTACAGCCTGCTGATTGCGAGCAGGCTTTACGGTCAAAGGCTGAAAGCCGGAGCGGCCACCCTGAACAACCGTAAAAGTGGGTTCTGCAGGCGTCTCGAGTTTAAGGGCAAGGTTTCCCTGGACCATATTCGTTGCGTTCATCATGTTCTCCTCTCGCGTGTTTTGCTGAGAACAGTTTTATCAAGCCGCGCGGACAAAAATGTCTAGCGCGAGAACGAATGTTCGGTTATTATTATCTTCGAACAGTTGTTCCTGTCAAGCAAAATTCGAACATTTGTTTGACATGGGTAGAGAGGATGCCCTGATGGCTCGCAAAATTACCAAGCGTCAGCAGCAAATTTACGACTTCATCAAGGAATATCAGCAGGAGAAGGGTTATCCGCCCAGCGTGCGCGAGATGGCTTCTGCCGTGGGCCTTTCCTCCCCCAGCACCGTGCACGCCCATCTATCTGCCCTGGAGGCGCGCGGGCTACTCAAGCGCGATGCCACCAAACCGCGCGCCCTGGAACTCTTTAACGAGGACGGTTCCTCTGTCTCAATTTCTAAATCTGACGAGCCCACCGCACCTCGCGGAACGGTCTCGCTACCGCTCGTTGGTCGCGTAGCGGCCGGGATTCCCATTCTGGCCGAGCAGAATATCGAAGACACTTTTACTATCCCGACCGAAATCGCCACTGATCAGGGTTCCTTTATCCTTGAGGTGCATGGGAGCTCAATGATCAATGTCGGCATCTTCAATGGCGATTACATCATCGTCCGTGAACAAAAGAGTGCCATGAACGGCGAAATCGTCGTGGCCATGATTGATGGTTCAGCGACCGTCAAGACGTTCTACAAGGAGCAGAGACGCGTACGCCTACAGCCTGAGAATGACACCATGGAGCCTATCTATGCAACAAATCCCGTTATTTTGGGCAAAGTCGTCGGCTTGATGCGCCGGTTCTCGTAATGCAAAAACGCATCACCATCTTTGATACCGTCCGCGGGTTTACGATGATTTCAATGGCAGGTTTTCACGCTTGCTACGATCTCGCCTACCTGTACGGTTGGGATATGCCCTGGTTTACCCAGACTGTCTTTCAAGACATCTGGCGCGCCAGCATCAGCTGGGTATTCTTGTTTATCGCGGGTTGGATGTGCACTCTTTCGCGCAACAATATCAAACGTGCCGCCAAATACGCCTTAGCAGCACTCGTCGTCTGGCTGGCAACAACACTTGTCTCAGTCGATGATTCGGTTAATTTTGGCATCATCTACTGCATGGCCGCATGTACCGGCATCGTGGCGTTGACCGATCCCGTCCTTAAAAAGATATCAGCGAGATGGGGCATGTCCCTATGCCTTGTGATGTTCGCCCTCACCTGGAGCATCCCCAAAACAATCTACCCTGTCCCCTACCTGGCGTGGCTGGGATTTCCGAGCCCTGGGTTTGTCTCAGGTGATTACTACCCCATCATCCCGTTTATCTTTATGTATCTTGCAGGATACTTCGCCGCACATATAGCGCAGGGAATCGATAAGACCGTCCCTAGCTGGGCCTACGCCAACTCCCTGCCGGCGCTCGCCAGCCTTGGACGTTATACACTACCCTTTTATCTGCTGCATCAGCCCATTATACTGGGCATTTTGGAGCTCGCCTACTCGGTGCGATAACGCTCGAGCCGCGGTGCGACACGAGCCGGCAGTTTCGCCACAATACGAACGCCATCCTCAAGATATTCCTCATGCAAAAGGGTCCCCTGCTCATGCACGAGTGTAATGAGCGCACCTTCACGATATGGAATGTCGGCTGAAAGCAGTACATCGGTGGCAGCTGCCTCGCGAGCAATGCGATCGACGAGATCGTCGAGCCCCTCGCCCGTTTGGGCCGAGAACAGAACGGCTTCCGGAAAACGACGACGGAAACTTAATCGATCAACGCTATCGAGAAGATCGATTTTATTGAATACGGTCAGCGTTAGGCGCTCTCCGGCGCCGATCTCATCAAGCACGCGGTCGACAGCCTCCAGCTGTCGCTCATAGTCCTCGTCAGACGCATCTACGACTTTGAGAATTAGATCGGCACCCAACACCTCGGACAGCGTCGATTTAAAGGCATCGACAAGACCATGCGGCAGCTTTTGAATAAAGCCGACGGTATCGGTAATCGTCATTCCGCGACCGCCGGGCAGGCGATACGAACGCGTCGTCGGGTCGAGCGTAGCAAACAGCTTGTCCTGCGAAAGTACCGTAGAGCCTGTCAGGCGATTGAGCAACGTCGATTTACCGGCATTGGTATAACCGGCTAACGCGACGCGAAACGCCGGTGACTCAATACGACTCTTGGATTGAACATCACGACGCTGTTCAACCTGCTTGATCTCACGACGAAGCGCAGCGATCTTATTACGAATGAGGCGACGGTCGACCTCGAGCTGACTTTCGCCCTGACCAAAGCGTGAGCCGATGCCGCCGCGCGTCTGTTCCTTGGCGAGATGGCTCCACATGCCGCGCAGACGAGGCAACAGATATTGAAGCTGCGCCAGCTGTACCTGTAGGCGTCCCTCACGCGTCTGAGCATGCAGGCCAAAGATATCCAAGATCAGTGCCGTACGATCGATAATCTTTACCGGCTCGCCCACGGCTTTCTCCAAATAGGATTGCTGCGAGGGCGTCAGGTCGTCGTCAAAAATAACGACATCGGCATCCATGCGATGTACCAGACCGCACAGCTCCTCTACCTTACCGGAACCGATAAATGATTTGGGATACGGCTTTACCAAACGCTGAGACAAGCGAGCCACGCACTGGGCACCAGCCGTGTGGGCAAGGCGCTCCAGCTCATCGAGCGATCGATCGAGTGGCCATGCATTGTCGCGCCACTCAACACCAACCAAAATGGCACGCTCGGGCTCGGGTGCCGTGGGAACAAGGGGGAAACGAGCCATTAGGCAGCCTCAATACGATGCAGGATATCAGCAACGACCTCATCGATCGTACATTCATCCATATCAAACCACGCGATACGGTCATCGCGCTTAAACCACGAAAGCTGACGTTTGGCATAGCGACGCGAACGCATCTTAATGAGTTCGCGAGCCTCATCCATGCTCGTCACGCCATTGAAAGCATCGATGATCTCTTTATAGCCAATTGCCTGCATCGAAGTCAGGGCATCTCCCAGCCCCTGGTCCATAAGACCGCGAACCTCATCAACAAGACCCTGCTCAAACATCACATCGACACGTAGGTTAATGCGTTCATAGAGCACCTCGCGATTTCGCGTCAGGCCAAACCATAACGCATGATAATGCTCGCGCGGAACACTAAACTGCGACTTTTGTTGCGCATAGGAAACGCCATCATCGTGCATTTCGAGCGCGCGAATCACACGCCGCACGTTATGCGGATGAATAACAGCAGCTGATTCTGGATCGCGCTCGGCAAGCAGGGCATGCAGTTCTTCCTCGCCAATACGCTCGGCAAGCTCCTGATACCCCGCGCGACGATCGTCCTCAAGCTCGCCCGAGGGAAAATCCATCTCATCCAGGGCGGCCTTGAGATACAAGCCTGTGCCCCCGCAAAACACCGGTAGGCGGCCCTCGCCAAGCAAACGCTCAACATGCGCGCGAGCGTCAGCCTGATAAAGCGCCGCAGAGTACGCCACACCCGGCTCTACAATGTCGACGAGACGCAGCGGCGCCGTACACTCATCGGGCGCCATCTTTGCGGTACCGATGTCCATGCCGCGATAGATTTGCATCGCATCGCACGACAGCACTTCGGACGAAAGACGAGCCGCCAAACGGTCGGCAACACCACTCTTACCAACCGCCGTCGGACCGACGATCGCAACGACGGAAAGACCTGCCCCGGGAGAAACCATTAGCGCGGCTCGCCCACAACGGAGCCGGACAAATACCAGGTCTTGGCAACGTCAACGTCAACATCAACGATCTTGCCAACAAGCTGATCGATGCTGTAACCCTCGGGGATAGGCGCATGCACGGTCTGATTCTTGGGACTCTTGCCCAGCAGGACCGCGTCGTTCTTTTTACTCGTTCCCTCAATGAGCGCCGGCACCACAGTATGAAGCTCACCCTGGTTGTACTCGTGCGCCGTGGTCTCGATAACCTTAACCAGGCGGTTGAAACGCTCGAGAATAACCTCATGCGGCGTAGGATCGTCAATCTCGGCGGCCGGGGTACCGGCGCGCTTGGAATAGATGAAGGTATAGGCCTGAGCATAGCGGACCGTCTCGGCAAGTGAGAGCGTCTGCTCAAAGTCTTCTTCAGTCTCGCCCGGGAAGCCAACGATAATGTCGGTCGAGAGCGCGATATCGGGCATGCGGTTGCGAATGCGATCGACCAGGCCCAGATAGTCCTCGCGTGTATAACGGCGATTCATCTCTTTGAGGATCCGTGTCGAACCTGACTGGACGGCCAGGTGCAACTGCGGCATAACGGCAGGCGTCTCGGCCATGGCGTCGATGGTCTCGGGGAGCAGATCCTTGGGATGCGAAGACGTAAAGAAGATGCGCTCCACACCCGTATCGCCCACGGCACGCAGCAGATCGGCAAAACGCGGCTTGCCAAACAGATCGCGACCATATGAGTTAACGTTTTGGCCCAGCAGCGTAATCTCACGCACGCCCTGGCGCACCAAACCGGTCACCTCGTCGACAATCTCCTCGAAGGGGCGACTTTTTTCGCGACCGCGCACGTACGGCACGATGCAATAGGTGCAGAAATTATTGCAGCCTGTCATGATGGGCACCCAGGCGTGATACTGGGTCTCGCGATGCCAAGGCATGCTCATGGCATCCGTATCCTCATGCTCATTGGTGCGGATATGACGCTTACCATCAAGGAACGCCTCGGCAATGAGCTCGGCCACATGTGCGATGGAATGCGTGCCAAAGATGACATTGACGTTATCGACGTTGGTGAGCAGGCCCTCTCCATCACGCTGCGCGATGCAGCCGCCCACGGCAACCACACGCTTGCCCGAAGGCGAAGGCGGCAGGCTTTTGCAGGAATTGCACTGACCGTACAGGCGAGTATCGGCGGCCTCACGCACACAGCATGTCATGAAGACAACGATATCGGCATGCTCGGGATCGAGCGCCATGAGGCAGCCATACGAATCAAGCAGACCGCTCACACGCTCGGAGTCGTGCTGATTCATCTGACAGCCAAAGGTGCGGATAAAGTAGGTTTTACCGGCAAGAATATCGCGTACGGAACGCTGGTCCATGTGCATAAGTCCTAACGATGGGGAGCGAAACGAGGCAAGCAGAAGCTATGCCACAGGCTTAACATCATCCATGACGACGTTATCCATAGCAGCTCGATTGATCTGGTGAACGTAGATAGAAAGGCGGATGGCCGTGCGCGACTCCCCGTTAATGAGGATGTCGGAGAACACAGGCGCGCAGGAAATATCAAAACCGGTTGGAATCAAAAAACCGCGCGCGATAGCAACGGCCTTAATGGCCTGGTTGACAGCACCGGCACCGACACACTGGATGTTGACGGGTACACCATCCTTGACCATGCCGGCGATGGCGCCGGCAACGGACGCGGGCGATGATTTGCTTGATACCTTCAGGCAATCCATGAAGAAACTCCTGCGTTTAAAAGTACGTTTTAACTGCAATAACTTTATCGTACCGAGTGGACTCGGTAAAGGCACTATTCCTCTTTGGCAAGATCGAAGGTCACGGTGATTCGATCACGCGAAACACGGATCTTTGGGTCGCCGCAAAGATTGAGATAGTACCGGGCGGCAAGGTCATTAAAGTCGCGCTCCACAGCACGCGAAAACTGTGCCATGTCATCCTTGGCAATACGCAGCCCACGACGATCCTTCGCGAGATCGACAGGAGCCGGCGCATGCGAGGATGAGTCACGCTCGCGCAGCAGACGCGCAGTCACACCGCGAACGGGCTTAATCTGCCCTGCCAAAATGCGATGGGCCGTGCGCTCGGACATCTCAAGACCCAAACCCGAACAAATACGAATAAAGTCCTCGGCATCAGAGGCAAGGCCTAAACGATCGACAACCGGAAGCTCGCTCTCATCATCAATAAACAGGAGACGAGACGTATCGAGCCGACTTGACGCCTGAGCATAAAGGGTCGCGGCAATCTCAGACGGAGAACCAAGATAGACATCGCAACCACGCAACTCCTCGAGCGCAAACTCACAGGCAGCGCGAATAATATTATGCGGACCGCGAGCACAGACATAACGTCCGTCCTCATCCTTGACGGCCTGGGGCCAGCTGGACTGATCGGCACGCTCGCTGAGGCGGTCGGCCGCAACGCTCACCTTAAAGGCTGAGCCAAGATCGACACCAGACGTGACCACGCGGGCCTCGTCGGTGTTCTGCTTGATCGAAAACAATGCCATGCCACGACCGTGAACGCCCCAACGGTCCATCTTCATGCTCTCGAGCTTGGAGGTAACGCGGGCATCGAAGATTCGCTCTTGCATATCCTGCGGAACGCCCGAACCGTTATCCAAAAAGACAAGCGTGCGGACGCCATCTTCCTTGGTCGTGGCGAGATAGACTTTGTCGGCGCCAGCATCGCGAGCATTACGGAGCATTTCGATGACGATATCCTCGACATGCTGAATGTCGTGCTTTGCCTGGCGCCGCTCGGCCTCCGAAACGCGGAGGCGGACATACCCCTCGCCAAGGTTCTCCTCGACGCGAAGTTTGCCCTCCCCCGACATCGACGCGATAAATGAGATGAGCTCGTTCGCGTCGCTCATGTTATTTAGCGATATCGACAGCGCGGCTCTCGCGAATCACGACGACGCGCACCTGACCGGGATACTCCATCTCTTCCTCGATCTGATGGGCGATATCGTGAGCCAGGACCGTGGACTGGGCATCAGAGATCTTGTCCGGCTGAACCATGACGTGGACCTCGCGACCAGCCTGCATGGCATAGGTACGCTCGACGCCTTCATGGGAGTTGGCGATCTCCTCGAGCTTCTCGAGACGCTTGATGTAGTTCTCGGCAGACTCGCGACGGGCACCGGGGCGAGAAGCAGAGACGGCATCGGCGGCCTGTACCAGGACATCGAGCACCGTGTTGGGGTCGACATCGGCATGGTGAGCCTCGATAGCGTGGACGATAACGGGCTTCTCGCCATAACGACGGGCAAGCTCGGCGCCGATGACGGCATGCGGGCCCTCGACGTCGTGGTCAATTGCCTTGCCCAGGTCGTGCAGCAGACCGGCGCGCTTGGCGGTCACAACGTCCAGGCCAAGCTCGGAAGCCATCACGCCGCACAGATCGGAAACCTCGAGGGAGTGCTGAAGCACATTCTGACCAAACGAGGTACGGTAGCGCAGGGCACCAAGGGTCTTGACGATCTCGGGGTGCAGGTCGTGGATACCGGTATCGAAGGCAGCCTGCTCGCCAGCCTCGCGCACGCGCTGCTGAACCAGGCCGGCAGCCTTGTGATACATCTCCTCAATACGGGCGGGATGAATGCGGCCGTCGGCAATGAGGTTCTCGAGGGCAACACGGGCGGTCTCACGACGGACCGGGTCGAAGCTCGAAAGAACGACGGTCTCGGGCGTGTCGTCGATCACGAGGTTGACGCCGGAAACCTGCTCGAAGGTCCGGATGTTGCGACCCTCGCGACCGATGATACGGCCCTTGAGGTCATCAGAGGGAATGTGCACGGAGGTAACGGTGACCTCGGCAGTGTGGTCGGCAGCGCAGCGCTGAATCGCCAGGGAAAGAATCTCCTGGGCGGTCTTGTGGCACTCGGCGCGAACCTGCTGCTCGGACTCGCGAATAATCGTGGCGGCCTCGTGGGTGACCTCGCCGCGAACCTTATCGAGGAGCTCCTTGTGGGCATCCTCGCGGGTAAGGTCGGCGATACGCTCGAGCTCGGAGGTCTGCTTTGCGCAGAGCTCCTCGAGCTCACGGGAGCGCTTCTCGACCTGACCGGCCTGACTGGACAGCTGATGCTCGCGCTTGTCGAGAGCGTCGTTGCGGCGATCGAGGGATTCCTCGCGCTGCATCACGCGGTTCTCGAGCGTACGAATCTCGCTCTTACGCTGCTTGTCCTCGGCCTCGGCGGCCTGCTTGTTCTTGATGATCTCCTCTTTAGCCTCGAGCAGAGCCTCTTTTTTGAGGGTCTCGGCCTGACGCTTTGCATCACCGATCAGGGACTCAGCCTGTGCGTGTGCCGACTGGATCTTTTCGTCGGCCTCGTGAAGACTACCCTGCTTGGCGGTGCGCATGTAGGCAATGGCGGCGATGGCACCCAAAACGATGCCAACGAGCGCTGCAATGATAGGCATGCTCACTCCTTTTTATGGATTCGTTACACAACAAAGCGAACCGTCCTTATGAACGGCTCGCGACATTTGAGTAATATGGGCGCAGCTTATGCGGGTCGGATACAGATAAACATATAAACAAACTCATCACAGATGAGCACATATCACAAAGCAAATGACAGTGTTTATCGTACGTTGAACCACAACAACTGTCAAATAAATGGCCCCAGTACGGCGGCTAAAACGCGGTGAACGGCGGGGCCACAAAACGCATACGCCTAAAGCGCACATTCCTCGCATTCGGCATCGAGACGTACCTTAACGGCATCGGCGGCGATGTGATACGAGAAGCCCTTGCCCATCAAAAACCGAACCAGTTTTTCGAATCCGCGCGTCTCTGGAACACGCCGCTTGGCGAGCAGGGCTGACGCACGCGCCAAATCGTCTTCGACGGCAAAATAATCCTCGGGATAACCGGGAATGTCATCGAGCACAACATGACGTCGCTTGAGCTCGGTCTCGATTTTGCGCTGTCCCCAACCGCGCCGCTTGCGTTCCTCGATAAAGTACGAGCAAAAGCGGTTCTCGTCTAAAAAGCGATACTCGGTGGCGCGCTCGACGGCGAAATCAATCGCGGGCTGGCGAAAGCCGTAGCGAGCCAACTTGTCACGGACCTCACCCGTCGCATGGTCGCGGCGCGATAACATCTCGGTCACCATGGTAAGTGCACATTTACGCTCGATGAGCTGCACCGCCTCACGAAAGTTGTCCCAATCACAGGGAAGATCGGGGCGGTTTTTGACATACAGCCGCGCGACCCGCACGGGAATCCAAATGGACCGCTCAAAACCGCCCTCAAGCTCACAATCGATATGTGCGCAAGGCTTTTTGGACGCATACCCGCTCGAGAACGAGGAGGCCGCCTTCTTATCGGGAAAGACGACCGTGGCCTCGGTCACCGTATACGACATGAGCGTAACCGCTACTCGTCGTCATCATCGAGCATGGCGGAACCATCGATGGCGTAAAGCTCGTCAAACTCCTCAGGCGCAGGCTGATCGGTCAGCTCGACCTCGGACGGAGCATCGTCATCAAACTCAAGCCCGCAGGCAAGGCGGACCTTATGCTCAATCTCGTCAGCGCAATCGGGGTGTTCGCGCAGGAACGCCTTGGCGGCCTCGCGACCGTTGCCGAGCTTGTCCTCGCCATAGGCAAACCAGGAGCCCATCTTCTTGCAGATGCCGCACTCGACAGCCATGTCCAGAATCGAGCCCTCCTTAGAGATGCCCGTACCGTACATAATGTCGAACTCAGCAGAACGGAACGGAGCTGCCACCTTGTTCTTAACGACCTTAGCGCGCACGCGGTTACCGATAACCTCGTCCTTAAGCTTAATGCTATCGATACGGCGAATGTCGATACGCACCGAAGAGAAGAATTTAAGGGCGCGGCCGCCCGTCGTGGTCTCGGGGTTGCCGAACATGACGCCGATCTTCTCACGCAGCTGGTTAATGAAGATGCACGTTGTGTTGGACTTAGACAGCGAGCCGGCGAGCTTGCGGAGCGCTTGGCTCATCAGGCGAGCCTGAAGACCGACCGTAGTGTCGCCGATTTCTCCCTCGATCTCGGCACGCGGGGTCAGCGCGGCGACGGAGTCGACGACGATGGCATCGATGGCGCCGGAACGCACGAGCATGTCAACAATCTCGAGCGCCTGCTCGCCCGTATCGGGCTGAGAAATGAGCACCTCGTCGATATCCACGCCGATGCGCGCGGCATACGTGGGATCGAGCGCATGCTCGGCATCGATAAATGCCACAACGCCACCCATTGCCTGGGCCTCGGCCAGGATCTCGAGCGAAAGCGTCGTCTTACCGGAGGACTCGGGACCGTAAATCTCGACGATACGGCCGCGCGGCACGCCGCCGATACCCAGCGCGGCGTCGAGGGCCAGAGCGCCCGTGGGAATGGCCTCGACCTCGAGCTCAGGACCACCGTCGCCGTACCTCATGATGGAACCCTGGCCGAATTTCTTCTCGATCTCGGCCTTGGTGGTGGCGATCATCTCATCGCGCTCTTTACCCGTCGTGCGAGCATGAACGGTACGTACGGGACCTGAATTCTTGGCCATGAATAGCCCTCCTCTTAACAACCTGCATCGATAATAAACGAACGGCTGTTCGTGGTCAACCGTTCAGGCCAATCATATACAGGCAGTCTTTCCAAAACCCAACCAAACGCCGACCAAACACTGACCAAATGCTTGACCACAAAGGGCCAAATAAGAGCAAGGAAGGCAAGAATACGTCTACAACCAGCACAAACGCCAAATGAGCCTAAGGTCCCTATCTCCACAATTAAGGGGCCCAGAGGCCCCTTAAAACACGTCTATTCCATAGAATTGAGCACAAGGGCAATGCGTCCCAATGCCTCCGCGACCGCATGGGCACGAACACACGAACGGTCGCCCTCATAGTGGCAGCGCACAGAGTCCACGACCGGCACTCCCCCATCGGCGGAACGATGCGCCCAGCCAATATAGAAAGAGCCCGCAGGATCGTCCTCAGTACCACCGCCGGGGCCGGCATAACCCGTTGCGCTCACTGCAATATCGCTCTGATACAGCTCCAGCGAACCCACCGCCATCTCGCGCGCGGTCTGATGCGACACCGCGGTATAGCGGTCGAGCGTCTCCTGCTCAACACCCAGCACGCGATGCTTAATCTCGTCGCAGTACGTCACCGCACCACCGCGCAGCACCGCCGAGGCGCCCGGGATATCGGCAATCGTCGAGGCGATCATACCCGCCGTCAGCGACTCAGCCGTCGAAACCGTCATGCCCCGAGCGCTCGCGCGCTCGACGATATCGCGCGCCAGCTCCTCGTTATGTGCGGAAATCTGCTCAAAAGAGTCCGTCATACCCACCAGGACCTAGACCGAAAAGACGATCTTGCGGCAGTTCCAGAAGTACTGGGCTCCCGAGATAACGGTCAAGACAACGGCAACGGCGTACAGGAAGCGCGACACCGAGTAGATGCCGAGCGTCAGCGCCACCGGGCCAAGGTGCAAGCCGGCCATCGCAAAAACGCACAGGTAACCGCAGATGGAGACCATCGTGGTTGCCGTCTTGTACTTGCCGAGCTTATCGGCCGCAACGACCACACCGGCGGCACTCGCAACCATGCGAAGGGCGCTCACCAGAAGCTCACGGAACAGGATGATGAACACCGACCACACGGTTACGGCGCCAAAGTCCAAGAACAGCAGCAGGGCCGAGAACACAAGCAGCTTATCGGCGATGGGGTCCAAGAATTTACCGAAGTCGGTGATCTCGTTGCGTGAACGAGCCAGATAACCGTCGACCTTATCGGTGCACGACAGGATCACATACAGAATGAAGGCAGCGGCGGCGAGCGGACCGTCGAAGGTGCTCCAATCCGTACCGGCAACGCTCGTGTGAGACAGCGCCGACACGATCATGAACACCGGGATAAAAACGATACGCACACACGTCACGATGTTGGCGGGCGTCCAAACACTCGTCAGTTCCTTATTGCTCTCGTTTGCCACGACGCTCTCCTACTCCACAACATGACCGATAAGCTCATAGCAGAAGCTATCGGTAAACTCGACGGTCAGAATATCGCCCACGGACGCCTCGCTGGCGTCCAAGTGCACCGCGCCATCGGAATCGGGCGCCTGGAACCAGGCATGGCCGATCAGCTCGGCGCCGTCCCCGGTTTCTTCGATACCGTCGACGATCACCTGGGCGCGCTCGCCCACATGTGCGGCGGTGGCGGCAAAACCGAGCGACTCGGCCAGGTCCATGGCCTCCTGGGCGCGCTCGAGCTTGACCTCTTCGTCGACCTGACCCTCCATCTTAGCGGCCAGGCTGCCCTCCTCCTGCGAGTAGGCAAAGACGCTCGTGTAGTCAAAGCCGACGGTGTCCATAAAGTCGATAAGGTCGCGGAACTCGTCGTCGGTCTCGGTCGGGAAGCCGACCATGGCCGTGGAACGGATCACGATGCCGGGGATACGCTCACGCAGATCGCGGAACAGGTCCTCGAGCTCCTGGCGCGAACCAGAACGGCGCATGGCCTTGAGGATGCGCGCGTCGCAGTGCTGAACGGGGATATCGATATAGGGCAGCACCTCGGGCGTATCGCGAATCGTATCGATAAGCTCATCGGTCATGCCCTCGGGCTGCAGATAGAGCACGCGGACCCAGACGTTGTGCGGGCGCACGGCCTCGGCGACGGCACGCAGCAGCTGCGCCAGATTGCGCGGTGAGCCCTCGGCGACATCCTCGTCAGTAAAGTCGGTGCCCCAAATACCCGTGTCCTGGCCGATCAGCACGATCTCGCGCACACCGCCGGCAACCAGGTCGCGTACCTCGGAGATAATGCTCTCGGCATTGCGCGAATGATAGCGACCGCGAATATAGGGGATCATGCAGAAGCTGCAGAAGCGGTTGCAGCCATCGGAAATCTTGACGTAGGCGACAGCGCCCTCGACAGTGCGCTTGACCTGCGGAATATAGGCTGCGATCTCACGCTCGACACCCAGTACGCCATCGATGACCGCTACGATGCCGTCCTCCTCGTCGGCCTTCACAAAGGCAGCGACCTCGGGCAGCTCGTCAGGCAGGTCGTCGCCATAGCGCGACGGCACACAGCCGCACATGACGATGGGGCAAGAACGAACGCCGTCCTGAACCTCGTTGGCGAGCTCGAGCGTGGTCTCGATGCTCTCGGACGTTGCGGAGGCGAGGAACGAGCATGTATTGACGATGGCGATATCGGCATCCTGCGGGTCGAATGCCTCTTCGTAGCCTGCGGCGGTCAAAAGAGAACGCATGCGGTCGGTGTCAACCTCGTTCTTAGCGCAGCCGAGGGTGATGTAGAGCACGGAGCCCAACGGTGTATCCATGTTGGAGAGTGGTCCTTTCGAATGATATTAGCGGTAGTTGGTGAACTGCAGCGGCTGGCCGTAGTCCTGGTCGCGCAGAAACTGGATCACGGTCTGCAACGCGTCCTTCGAAGCAGAGGAAACACGCAGCTTGTCGGCCTCGATGGTCACCTTGACCTTGAGCTTTTGGTCCTTGATGTCCTTGTTGATCTTCTTGGCGGTCGCCTGGTCGATACCCTCGACGATATGGCCGAGCACGCGCACGGTGCCGCCCGATGCCGCCTGCGGAGCATCCCACGAGACAGCCTTGAGGTCGATGCCGCGCTTGATGAGCTTGGAGCTCAGCACGTCGACAATCTGCTTGGAGACAAAGTCGGCCGGGGCGTTGATCGTAAAGAGCTTGTCGCCCTTCGAAAGCTCGATCGTGGCGCCGGAATCCTTAAGGTCATAGCGCTGGGAAATCTCGCGCGTGGTCTGCTGAAAGGCGTTGTCGACCTCTTGCATGTTGACCTCGGACACGACGTCGAAGCTGGAATCTTTAGCCATGATGTTTCCTTTCGCGTACGAGCGGCTTAGTAGCTATCGTACGAATAGTCGGTAGAATCGGCGACCGTCTGACCGTCAGTTGCGGTATCGGCGCCATCCGTGGACTGGGCATCGGTACCGTCGGTGGTATCGGTGCCATCGGTGGTGTCGGTACCATCAGAACTTTCACCATTCTCGGAATCAGTCGTCTCCTTCTTGGGAACGGTGATCGTCACACGCGCCACGCCGGAGGTCTTGGTATCGTAACGGACCTTTTCACCGTTCTTGGTAACGGTGACATCGGAAGGCTTGGACGTGGTGATCTCGATCGAGGACTCGGGCGTGTACTCCTGCTCAAAGGGACCAGTCGCCTGGGCGCCATAGACCGACTTGCCGTCGACCTTGACCTCAATCCACGCGGTCTTTCCCTTGGCAACGGAGACCTTGACCTTCGTTACCTCGTTCTCTTCCTTTTTAGCCGTCGTCTTGGTGGCGTCCGAATCGGTCGACCCATCCGTCGCCTCATCGGTGTCTTCGTCCTCGTCGACCGTTTCGGTCTTCTTGGAAGACTTCTTAGTCGTCGTCTTGGTAGCAGTGGGCGTCTCGGGCGTGGTCTCGGGCGCCGAAGATGCGCAGCCGCGCAGAAGCACCACGATGAGCACAATCAACAGCAGCGCAACGGCACCGATGCCGGCGTAAACGATACGAGGATCTAGACCGTTGTTCTGGGAAGCACGCCCACCGCCGCGTCCACGATTGGAACTGCTGCGGCCGCCTCCCTGAGGCATACGGCCACGATTGCTATCGGAACGGCCGCGATAGCCACCCTGGCCCTGAAGGCTGCGCTGACCCGAGCGGGGCGCAAGTTCACCGCGGCCTTGATAGCCACGCTGGCCCGAACGCGGAGCCGAAGAGCGCTGGCCATACGGCTGTGATTGAGAGCGAAGACGCGGCGTCACCTGCGTGGTATCGGCATCCGCATAGCCACCGCGAGAGCGTCCCGTAGAGGCACCACGGTAACCGCGATCGGAATAGCCGCCGTCGCCGTAGCCGGCACGAGGGTCACGCGCCACGCCTCGGGCAGCGGGAAGTGCACGGTCCTCGGGCATCGGCGTACTGCGGAACCGGTCACGCTGTGAGCGAATCTCCTCGCCCGAACCCGTCTCGGTAATATAACCGGCCTGCTGAGGACGCTGTCCATAGCGGGTCGAACGACCGCCCTGAACCATCAGGAAACGCCCGTTTTCGACCGAGGAACGCGAATTGACGTAGCCGGCGGCGTCCTGAAAACGACCGCCCTGCTGCGACGTCTCGCGTTCGTATGCCATCAGATCGTCAAAGTAGGCATTGACGACCTCGCGCGGATTGAGGCCCAAAAAGCGAGCATAGCTCGAAATCATGCCCTGCGCATAGCCGCGCGGCGGCATCGAAGCAAAGTTACCGGTCTCGAAAAACTCGATGATCTGCGGCCTGATTTTGATGGTGTTGGCGACTTGCTGAATGGAAAGGCCCATTCGGCGACGCTGCTCAAGCAGCATGTCACCAAAGCGTGCAGCCATCAGAATCCTCCAAACTCACGATCTTCACGTGCCATCTCGGCGTCGACAGACTCCAGCGCGGCAAGCCCCTCCTCGTCCAACAGGACCTCGCGCGGCTTGGAACCGTCGGGCGGGCCGACGACACCCTTTTCTTCCAGCATATCCATAATACGCCCGGCACGCGCATAGCCAACCTTCAGACGACGTTGCAGGCCAGATGTGGAGCCAAGCTGCGATTCCACCACAATATGGGCGGCTTCCCAAATGAGCGGATCATCGTCTTGCGGCTCGGCGACTCCGGTACGGACAATGCCGCCGCCACCCGCCATGGACATGTAAGCGGGCGCCACGGCAGACAGGATCTCCTCGTGGTAGTCGGGCTCGCTCTGCGACTTGACAAACTCGACAATCTCGTTGATTTCGTCGTCCGAGACAAAGCAGCCCTGGATACGGCGAGGCTTGCCCCAGTCGACCTTGGAGAACAGCATGTCGCCCAAACCGGTAAGCTTTTCGGCACCCATCTGGTCGATAATGACGCGCGAGTCGATGCCCGTGGCGACGTTAAAGGCGATGCGGTTGGTGATGTTGGCCTTGATGAGGCCCGTCACCACGTTGGAGCTGGGGCGCTGCGTAGCCACGATAAGGTGAATACCGGCGGCACGGCCCAGCTGGGCGATACGAACGATCGAGGCCTCGACATCCTTACCGGCAACCATCATCAGATCCGAGAGCTCGTCAATGATGATGACCAGGTAGGGCATCTTTTGCGGCGGGTTGTCGTAATGCTCAAACTCGCCGGCGGCCTGCTTTTCGTTGTAGGTCGAGATCTTACGCACGTTGAGACGCTCGAAGACCTTCAGGCGACGCTCCATCTCGGACACGGCCCATTGCAGAGCGCTCGCGGCCTGCTTGGGCTCGGTCACTACAGGCACGTAAAGATGCGGCAGACCGTTATAGCCCGCAAGCTCGACGCGCTTGGGGTCGACCATGATCAGGCGAACGTCCTCGGGAAGGGCGCGCATGAGCAAGGTCGTGATGATGGAGTTGATCATGACCGACTTACCGGAACCCGTGGTACCGGCGATCAGCAGGTGGGGCATCTTGGCAAGGTCGGCGACGACCGGCGTACCCTCGGCATCTCGACCGATGGCGAGCTCGAGCGGACCGCCCTTCACATAGGGAAGCACGTCGCCCAAGTTGACGTTCTGGCGCTTGCGATTGGGGATCTCGATACCCACAAGCGAGGTGCCGGGGATCGGGGCAAAGATACGCACCGACTGGGCAGCAAGCGATAGCGCGATATCGTCCTCGAGGCTCGAAATCTTGCTCACGCGCTCGCCCTCGCCAGGTTGCAGCTTAAAGGTCGTCACCGTGGGGCCGGCGATCCAGCCGACCACGCGGGCACTACGACCAAACTCCAGCAAGGTGGACTGAAGCGACTCGGCAGTCTGTTCCAGCTCCTTGTCAGAAGACGCGGAGGAAGCCGACTGCGGGTTGGCATGCAGAATCTCAAGTGGCGGAAGTTTGAGGCCGTCCTCTTCTTCGCCCTCGTTATCTGCGGCGCCGCCGTCCACTCCCCCATCGCTAGCCGCAGCCGATTCGACAGCACTCAAGGCAGGCGCATCGGCAACCTTGGGATGCTTCAAGAAGTCGGGGATCTGAGGTGCTGCCGAGACAGGATTCACGGCAAACGGCGGCTCGGACTCGTCGATCTTATCGGGGTCGTCTTCCATCGAAAGCTGACCGGTTACCTGGTCGCGCTTTGCATGGCGACGCGGCAGCAAAGTTGTCTTTGCGGTCTCAATCGGAGCCTCGTCGTCCTCGTCATCGCCCTCGGTGAGCTCAATCTCACTCTCGGACCAAGACGGATCGGGCTCACTCGTATTGAGCTTGGGCGCAGCCTTGCCCTTCTTGGCATGACGGCGCGGTAGCAGCGTTGTCTTGGCCCGCTCGGCCTCCACGGCCTCAGACACGTCGACAAACGGATCTTCGTCCACGTCCTCATCGTCCAGAATCGGATCGACTTCGCTACCCATAACCGTAGTCACGGCCGCATCGGAGCCCTTTTGACGAAGAATGCTCAGATGCGGACGGGCGACACCAGGCACCGACAGGGCCTCATCGTCACCCCACGGACTCGCGTTGACGTCGGCACGACGGCGCTCGGCAAAATCTGCCGCACGGTCGCGGGCAGAGCGCAAAACGCCGCCCACCGAAAAGCCAATGATGACCAAGCCCACGACGACAAGGCCCAGCAGGACTACCATCGCGATAGGCTTACCCAGGGCATTTTGCAGCGCACTCGCAATAAACGCACCGATGTAGCCACCCGAGGCGGACAGTTTTTGCGGCGTGAACATAAGGTCACACGAGTCGCTCGTACCCGGCACCATCAGCGAAAGAATGGAGACGACGGCGATAAAGACCACGGCTCCGCCCGCGACCGAGCGAATGTTGAGCGGCGAGTCCTCGCCTAAAAAGAGCGTAGCGGCAAACAGCAAAATGACGATCGGCAGCACGTAGGCGCCCAGACCAAAGCCCAGGTGGTAGAAACCGGCAACCGCAGCCGTAACGGGTGCTGTTGCCGGAGAAATCACGGCAATAAAGGACGCAATCGCCAAAACGGCAATGACCACGCCGGCGATATCGCGGTTGGCCGAGGGCTCGACCAAGGGCTCAAAATCGTCGAAGTCGGCCTCGTGGCCCTTATTGGCACGCAGATGGGAACCGGCACCCTTAACAGATGCCGGTTGGTTATTGGCCTTATTGCCTTTGGCGTTTTGTGCAGATCCGCGCGCCAAACTAAACCTCCATGACGACCGGGATGATCATCGGACGGGTGCGCGTACGGCTCCAAATAAAGTTGGAGAGCGAATCACGCACGGCCTTGCGAATGGCATCGGAACCGCTGCTCGTAAAGCTAAACTTGCCCTTCTCGATCGTCTTCATGATGGACGCGGAGGCATCCTCAGAGAACTGGTCGTCGATGGCAAACGAGACACCGCGGCCCGAGAACTCGATGGCCTCGATCTTCTTGTGCTTGAGCGAGACGATGGCAACAGCGGTAACCATACCGTCGTTGGCGAGCTTCTGGCGATCGCGCAAGACGATGGGGTCGGTATCGCCGATACGCAGGCCGTCGACGTAGACGACGCCGGACTCGACGGGCGTACCGCGTTTGACGATACCGCCGCGCATCTCGAGCGTGTCGCCGTTATCGAGGATAAAGATATGATCGTCCTTGATGCCCATCTTGCGAGCCAGCTGGGCATGGGCGCGCAGATGCACGGCCTCACCGTGAACCGGCATAAAGTACGTGGGCTTGGCCATGGCCATCAGGAGCTTGAGCTCCTCCTGGCTACCGTGGCCCGAGACGTGAACGAGAGCGCGGTTCTTATCCCACACGTCGCAGCCGAGCTTGGCCAGGCTGTTGACGACCTGCTGGACGGCTTTCTCATTGCCGGGAACAGGAGTTGCCGAGAGGATGACGGTATCGCCCTCGTGGATAGAGAGCGTCTTGTGCTCGCCATTGGCCATGCGGGACAGGGCCGACAGCGGCTCGCCCTGCGAACCGGTGCACATGACGACGATCTTGTCGTCGGGCAGGTTATCGATATCGAAGGCATCGATGATATCGGCATCGTCGATGTTGAGGTAGCCCAGCTCGCGCGCGACGCGGGTGTTGGTGAGCATGGAGCGACCGGTCACAACGACCTTACGGCCGCACTTACGGGCGGCATCGCAGATCTGCTGCAGACGATGGATGTGGCTCGAGAACGACGCGACGAACACGCGGCCCGGAGCATTCTTGATGGCGTGCAGCAGGTTGGGACCAACCTCGGCCTCGGACTTGGTAAAGCCCGGAACCGTGGCGTTGGTGGAGTCGGAAAGCAGCAGGTCGATGCCCTGCTTGGCAAAGCGGCTGATAGCGGCATAGTCGGGCGTGACACCATCGATGGGCGTCTGGTCAAGCTTAAAGTCGCCGGTGTGCATAACGGTGCCCTGGTTGGTGCGAATGAACACGCCCAGAGCGCCGGGGATAGAGTGCGTCATCGAGAAGAAGTCGAGCGAGATGCCACCCAGATTGACGTGGCTGCCGCCCTTGACCTCACGGAACTTGGGCGCACGGATGCGGAACTCGGAGAGCTTGCCCTCGATAAAACCGAGCGTCAGCTTGCTCGAGAAGATGGGCACCTTATTGTTGAGGTCCTGCAGCAGGTACGGAAGCGAACCGGTGTGGTCCTCGTGGCCGTGGGTGACGACGATACCGCGGAGCTTTTCCTCGTTCTCCAGAACGTAGGTGTAATCCGGGAGTACCAGATCGATACCGGGCTGGGAGTCGTCGGGGAACATAAGACCAGCGTCGACGAGCACCATGTCGTCGCCGCACTCGAAGACCGTCATGTTCTTGCCGATGCCGTCAAGGCCGCCGAGCGGAATGATCTTCAAGGGAGATGATTTTTTAGCTGCCATAGGTGAGTGTTGTTTCCTTTCTTCGAAACGGGTCTGGAACAACCGACGGGGCGCTTCTGGCAAACCGACCGCCGGGAACGTACAAACATGCATCGCAGAGTCGATGCAATAACCACAGTATGATACCCATTTGCACAACAACAGACCACCCATGCATCAAAGCCCCATCTGAACCGGTCTATCCCACCGGTCTGGGGCCATCGGGGGCCGGGGCGGGTTAAGTTTGCTGCTCTACAGTCCTGCGCAAGACGGAAAGCACATTAAGTGCTTTCCTTTGCGTGCGGAACTCGCGACAAACTT
>CABQZS010000190.1 GCA_902468695.1 uncultured Collinsella sp. | reverse complement strand
GCGCGCCTTGCGGGCGGCGTTGCGCGCCTTGCAGGCCTGTTGCGCCTTCTTGACGATCTCGCGGGCGGGCTTGGGATGCTCCTCCAAGTAATCGGCGAGGCCGTCGGTCACGATCTTGAGCGTGAGCGCGCGCATATAGGAGCTGCCGAGCTTGGCCTTGGTCTGGCCCTCGAACTGCGGATCGGGCAGCTTGACCGAGATAACGGCCGAAAGGCCCTCGCGTACATCGTCGCCGGTCAGGTTGGCGTCTTTTTCCTTGAGCAGGTTCTGTTTGCGCGCGTAGTCGTTGATCACGCGGGTGAGCGCGGTGCGGAAGCCCTCAAGGTGCATGCCGCCCTCGGGGGTGTAGATGTCGTTGGCAAACGACATGACGTTCTCGCCGTAACCGCTATTCCACTGCAGGGAAACCTCGACCTCGCCCATCTTGGCCACAGGTGCGTCCGGGTCCGATTTGCCCTCGATGTAGATAGGCTCCTTAAAGGCCTCGGGGACGTCCTTGCCCTCGTTGAGGAACTTGACGAAGTCGATGATGCCGCCCTCGTAGCAAAACTCCTCCACGTGGGGAGTCGCCTCGCGCTCGTCGGTCAGCACGATTTTGAGGTTCTTATTGAGGAACGCCGTCTCCTGCAGACGGTTGTGCAGCGTATCGAAATCGTAAATGCAAGTCTCGAAGATCTCGTCGTCGGGCCAGAAGGTGACGGTGGTGCCCGTCGAATCCGAGGTGCCCACGACCTCCATCTTCTTGACGGTCTTGCCGCGCGAGAACTCCATCTCGTAGGTGTTGCCGTCGCGACGAACCTGAACGACCACGCGCTTGGACAGTGCGTTGACGACGGAGATGCCAACGCCGTGCAGGCCGCCCGAGACCTTATAGGCCGAGTTATCGAACTTACCGCCGGCGTGCAAGATCGTCATGACGACCTCGAGCGTCGGGATCTTTTTAACAGGGTGCTCGTCGACGGGGATGCCGCGCCCGTTGTCGACGACCGTGATGGAGTTGTCGGCGTGGACCGTCACCTGGATCTCGGTGCAGAAACCGGCCATGGCCTCGTCGACGGAGTTGTCAACGATCTCCCACACCAGGTGATGCAGACCGCTGGCGCTCGTCGAGCCGATATACATGCCCGGGCGCTTACGAACGGCCTCGAGACCTTCGAGAATCTTAATCTCGCCGCCATCGTAATCGTTTTCGTTTGCCACACGTCCTCCTTCAGTCAAGAAAATGTGTACAGCCTTACTAGTTTATCGTAAAAAAATACCCTCGGGAACGAGGGTATTTGGCTCTACAAGGCCACCAGATGCGATTTAAGGCTCTTTTTTGCTTTGCACGCCCTTGGCCCACTCGGCACTGGCTCTCATGGCGTTCTCGAGGGCCTCGCGCAGTTTTTGGTCCTCGATGGGTGCCACTTGGCGCTCGATCTCGGTGCGCTCGGCCTCACTTAGGTCGGCGTGCGGGGCCGGCGGGCGCTCGGTCGTCGCCGGGCG
>CABQZS010000189.1 GCA_902468695.1 uncultured Collinsella sp. | reverse complement strand
CGCCCGTGCCGGCGAGTTTTCCGCCCGAGCTCTTGCCCTTGTTGCCCTTACCGTTCTTATCAGCGCTGCCTGCGTTGGAACCCGTGCCACCGTCGGTGCCGCTGCCGGTGCCGCCCGCACTGCCCGAGGCCGCTACGGTAAAGCTTGCGGCTCCGTCGCTGGCGAGCGTGTAGTTCTGCGCCGCGTTGCCCAAGAGACCGTTCACGCGCACCCAGTACGTCCCTGCGGCAAATGTTTCGCCCTCGGCCATCGCCGTTCCCGGAGCGCCGTTCGCGTCGTGCACAAACTCGAGCTGGGCCGTGCAGGCATCGGTTTCGAGCTTGCCCTCGAGTGATGCCGCAATCTTGGCGCGCACGTCTTCGCCGGCCTTAAGGCCTTCGAGTCCCTCAAAATGGGGCGTCAGCGCGCGTGGATCGATATCGATGGGCACAGAGCCCTGCAGCCCCGTAACGGTCTCGTTGCCCAGGGCGTCGACATCCACATATTCGATGGCAAACGCATGGCCCGAAGCCGCCACGTTGAGTACGTTGCTGCTGTCGACAAGGCGGAAATGACCCTCGCCAACGGTCTTGCCGTCCTGGAGCGAGGCGTCGCTCAGCGAGTTGCCATATGTCATGTGCATGCGGGCTGGGAGGTAGCACGAAGCTGTCTGCTTGTGCTGCGTATCGTAATTGCGCTGGTAGATGCTCCGGGCCAGCGCCGCATCAACAAAGTCGGATGCGATGATGCCAATGTGCTTGAGGTAATCTGACTTTGTTTTCTCGTTGCCGCTGGGGTTGATGTACGGGCTCTTATACAGATGCTCATTGACTACTCGTGCCGAGGTAAAAGGATTGCCTCCATGCGACAAGCCCGTGCAGCTGGTGTAGTTGATAGACCAGCAACGCTCCTGGACTTGCACCGTGGCCCCGGCATCGTCCACGACGTCCACCTTGTTGCGCGTGCGCCCGGTCGTTTCCTTCAGCGCATTATCGACCCAACTGAGCTTGTCGGTTCCCGTGAGTTTGTACTTGTCCTGGGCATATACCTTGGTGCAATAGGGCTCTTCATTGCCCGTTTCCCCTATGGCTTCAAATCCCCGCGCGTCTTGGACGAGACACATCGACTGCCCGGAATGCGCCTTGATTTTGTCATCCCATTGGGTGAGGTCGAGGCCCCACGTGTGGCCGCTTACGCTGTTGCCGGCGAGCCCAAATCGACGCAGCAGGACAATCTTTCCGCGCACCTCGCCCAGCGTGGGGACGTGGCCCGATGTGTAGAACAGGTTGGGGTTATCGGCCATAACCTTGGCGAAGGCCGTCGTTATGCTTTCGTCGGTAGCCTCATCGTTGCCGCGCGATGCGAGCATGATAAGCGCTTCTGACGGGTTTTCGTTCAAAAACTTTTTGAAGTACCTGATGACATCGGAAAGATGCAAAAAGTGCCCGTCTTTTTTAAGCAGATAGAAAATTCCGTGGTCGATGCCGGGGTCATCGCCCTTTCCGAGCCGGATATCAAAATAGCGGATTCCCTCGAGCAACTGCGTGGGAATGTAATCCTGCTGGCATTTTACTTGCGAGGATTGGGGCTCAGTGTCGTTGTCCACGCTGCAGGTGCCCGAATCGTGCGTACCCGGGATGCTCAGTTCGTCGAGGTACTTGTCGTCGTCGACGTGGCTCATCCAACATGGCCCATCGACGTAGCTGCTATACGTGATCCAGTCGATGCTGCTAACCGTGGCATCGTTCTTTTTCATGTCGTAACCGATAAGTTCGAGCTCCCACGGAATGCTCTCACTCTTATGGCAGATCTTATTGTTGTCCTGGTCTTGGCCGTTCGATTCTATTGCCAGGTACTTAATGTCTTTTTTCTCGGTTTCTTTCTCGACCGTGCGGTCTCGGATGATATAGGTTCCGTTTGATTGACGCTCGAACGCAAAAGCGCGGCTGGGCTTGTTGTCATACTCGCCGCCCCATACGTGGATGACCTTTCCGTCTTTGTCCGAGTCGCCATCGACCGACCAAATGCTGTAGCCCGTCTTTTTATGCTCTTCGAAATTGAGCAAGGTGCGGATAGCATACCAGTTTGTATCGTCATTCTTGGTCGTTACGTTCTCAAGGATGAGCTTGCTGGACGTGCCGTCATTAAACAGATGGCAGACGTTGCCGCGAACGTTGCCGTCTTGGTTGACGCTCGCGGTGCGAAAATAGCCCGCGGGGCGAAGGCGAATGACGAAATTGTCGAGGCTGACTGACGCTGTGGCAGCGTCGTCTGCAAATGCCGCGCGCACGGGAAGGCCCAATCCCGCGGTTTCGGGCAGGCTTACAAATGGCGACAACGCGGCGAGTCCAAGGCCCAGCGTAAACGCTCGGCGACTGATGGCGTGGTGTTCGGTCATAACTCCTCCGTTCGCAGAGTGCGGTTATGCGATAGTTTTGGTCACTATACTGCTCAGATGTTTAAAGATGCTGGTTTAATTGTCTGCGCGGCGCAATAAATCGGCGGGCGGACGTGTTGGGGTGTTTGTCGTTTTCGTACTGTTGCTACATTTGGAGCGGTTCCGGCGTCCGGCATCCTCGCGTTCGTTGGCTACCGGCATAAGAAAGGGAGGGTCGGTTTACCGGCCCTCCCTGGGTACGAAGCGCTGGGGTACCGTCGCTTGTTTGCACTGCGCCCGTGTTTCCCGCTGCGCTCGTCAGTCGCTTAACGCTTGATCTCGATATCGTCGAGCTTGACGTCCATGGCCTCGGTCTTGGCCTCGGCAATGTCGTCGGCAAATTCCAGGGACTTCATCATGGTCTCGACGGCATCCTTGTGTTCCTCGACGTTGTCGATGCGCACGTACACGCTGCCGCCGTCAACGTCGGTGAAGTACTCGGTCGTCACGCCGCCCGAGTGCGTGTAGGAAGCGTTGCGCCAGGTCTTGCCGTTGTATTTGACGGGGTCATTCTCGGTCCACTCAAAGCTGGCATTCCACTTTGCCTCGTAGTCGAACAGCTCGTCGGCGTTCTTGTCAGAGTCGAAGACGGGGATGAAGCGATCGCTGGCGTGCTCGCTCTCGGTGAACTTAAACTGGGTCCTGTCGGCGGTGTCGCCGGCAACGTCGGTAATCTCGACGCCCTCGGGAACCTCGACCTTAAACCAAATGAAGTCGGTCCTCATATCCACGGCTGGCTTTTCTGCCCTGCCGCCACCGCCACTTCCGGTAGCGTCGCCGCTGCCACCGCAGCCCACCAAGGCAACCGCGGCAAAGAGACTGATGCAGAGGGTGAGAATCGCAAAGGCCTTCTTTTTCATGGTCGTGTCCTCCTCGATCTGTAACCGCCCATGGATTACCTGTCTTTACTGTACGCGTGGACGGCTCGCTAGGGTGGGCCATGTGTCCCATTCTGAGGGCCGGATTTGCGCCGTTAAGTGGCAATATGTTCGGGCGCAAAAGAGGGGAGGGCTGGTGCTGTCGGCCCTCCCCGGGTTGGGCGCCCGTTGTTTTAATGGGGCACATGTGCGCGGGTGCGCGTAGGCGCGTGCGGGTGTCCCGTTACCTGATCTCGATGCTCGAAATCTCGACTTCACGTGCCTCGTCAACTGCTTTCTTCATGTCGTCGGGGAACTCGATGGAGTTGAGAAGCGCCTCGGCTTCTTTCTTGTGCAGGTCGAAGTTCGCGATGAGAACGCAGACGCTTCCCGGCTCAACGTCGGTAAAGAGATAGGTATGGGTGCCGCGGTTGTCCTTGCACGTTCCGGTGAGCCATGTCCTGCCGTTGTACTCGACGGGGTCGCCAACTTCCCACTGGAACATGCTGCTCTTTCGACCTTCATCGGCAAGAGCCTCTTCTGCCGTCATCTTCTCTTCCCAAACAGGTATGAAGCGGTCAACCGTGGTGTTCTCGTTCTCGGGGAAGGTGAGCTGGACCCTGTCGGCATTCTTGCCGGCAGAGTCGCTTACGCCGACGCCCTCGGGCATCTCGACCTTAAACCAGATGTAGTCGGTCTTCTTGGCGACGAGGCCCTTTTCCTTGCTCTCGCTCTTGGGGGCGCTGCCGCCGCCCGATGCGCTCCCGCCGCAGCCCACAAGGGCGAGCGCGGCAAAGAGGGCGATGCAAAGGGAAAGGATCGATAGGGTCTTTTTCATCATGGTGGCGTTCTCCTTGTCTGTTAGTGACATCATGGCGCTGCATGTTGTTGGGGCGTTGTTTCCGTTTGCGGCGGATGTCTTTGTGCGTGGGTTGTATGAGTACGTTAATGCCTCCGTTCATCGCTTGTGGCCGTTGCGCGGCCGTGCCCCAACGGGCTCCTTACTTATAGATATGCCCCGGTTTGTACCGTCCGGGAGTCTCGAAAGGTGGGCCATGTGTCCCATGCTTGCGTTGTCGACGCCTATCGCGTGCCATAGAAATCTGCGATGGTCAGGTGCGCTGACGCTCATGTACTTATGGGCTAGACTTAGCACCATTACGTGATCGATGCGGTTGGTCGGCGATTCCGCCCGACCGATGTATATGACTTGAAGGTGCATGCGTATGAGCCAAGAGATGATGGACAAGACCTGCCGCGGGTTTGCCGAGGCGCTGGCCGCGCGCGAGCCGGT
>CABQZS010000188.1 GCA_902468695.1 uncultured Collinsella sp. | reverse complement strand
GCCGTCGACAAGGACCACGTCGCCATGAGCGTCAAGGCGGGCGCGCTCAATCTGCGCGAGCGCCTGCTGCTGGCCGTTCGTGAGCGCGACCGGCGCCTTACCGCTTGCCGAGGACAGCGTGGTCTGCTCGCCGCAGCCACGCCACGCACGGCGCTCTTCCACCACCACGACGCCGCGCTTTTCGAGCGCCTTGATGGTCGACGACATACTGTTATAGAGAAGGTTGAGGTCGCGCGTCGTGACCGGGCCGCACTGGAGCGCCTCGATGAGCTGCCGCTGACGAACCGCCGTTTTGGGAGGCGTATAGTCGAAGCCCTCAGGCGTAAGCATGACCCAACGGTTTTGGATAGGCTTGACGGCGGGACGTTCAACCGTCCACACGCCGTCGTCGCCCTTGATCACACGCGGGCTGCCGCCCGGGGGCAAGAACAGGCGCAGGCACTCAGAAAGCGTTGCGACGTACTCGCGGCTCATCCAGCGTGCGATACGGGCGGCTTCGGCGGTAAAGAGCGGTTTGCTGAGGATAGCCTCGATAGGCTTGATACGCGCGGGATCGAGAGCGCTGTTGCCCTGCAGATCGTCCAGCTCAGGCGCAATGTCGACGATATAGCCCGCGGCGGCACGGTTACCAAAGTGGACCAGGACCGTGGATCCGATCTGCGCCTCGTTGGCAAGGGACCGGGGAATGCCGTAAGCAAACGGCTCGGACAGTGCACGGGTGGGAATGTCGAGGACCACGCTCACGTAGGCGGTGACGGGCTCAGGCGCAGGCTTAGGCTGAGCCGAGGCAGCGGCAAACGTGGGCTTCGCCGGAGCCCCCTCCGGTTCCGGCGAACCAAACAGCGAAAGTTGCTCGGCCATGGCCCCAGCACCTCCTATCCCATACGTCTACAGAAACAAGAGCCCCGCTCAGAGTGAACGGGGCTCGGATACAAACGTTTGCGCAACGATTACAGCGCCATCGTGCGGGCGCGATCGATGCGCGCCAGGCAGTCGTCGCGGCCGATGAGCGCCATGGTCTCGCCCAGCGGAGGGCTCACCATGTTGCCGCAGACGGCAACGCGCACGGCCTGGAACACCACGCGCTTCTTAAGGTCCATCTGCTCGGGCAGCGGCTCAAGCGCGGCGTCGATGTTGGCAGCCGTCCACTCGTCCACGCCCTCGAGCGCGGCCTTGGCGGCGTCCAGAATGGCACCCATGCCCTCCTTGGCCAAGCCCTTGTTGACGGACTTCTCGTCATACTCGAGCGTCTCGGCCGTAGCGAAGATGGGAGCGGCGACGGTCACGGCGTCGGCCGGCATCTTGGTGCGCGGCTTGACGATGGCGGCAAGCGCGTCAATCCAATCCTCGCCGTACTCGACATTACCCTCGATGAGACCCGCCTCGTGCAGCTCGGGGACCATGATCTCATCGGCAAACTGAGCATCGGACATGCCGTTGATGTACTCAGCATTGACCCAGTCGAGCTTCTTGGGATCGAAAGTCGCCGGGTTCTTGGAGATGCGGTCGAGCGAGAACTTGCTGGCCAGGACATCGCGCGGGATGATCGTGGTCTCGCCGTCGAGCGACCAGCCGAGCAGCGCCAGGTAGTTGACGAAGGCGTCGGACAGGTAGCCGGCGTCGCGGTACTCCTCCACCGAGGTGGCACCGTGGCGCTTGGAGAGCTTCTTGCCGTCGGCACCCAAGATCATGGAGATGTGAGCAAACGTGGGCACGGGCGCGCCGAGGGCCTCGTAGACCATGACCTGACGCGGGGTGTTGGACAGGTGGTCGTCGCCGCGGATGACATGGGTAATCTTCATCATGGCGTCGTCGACGACGGTCGCGAAGTTGTACGTGGGCGTGCCATCGGAGCGGAAGATGACAAAGTCGTCGAGCTCCTTGGCGTCGAAGGTCACCTCGCCGTGGACGGCGTCGTGGATGACGACGTCTCCGCGGTCCTCGGGCACCTTGATGCGCAGGACGTAGGACTCGCCGGCCTCGATGCGGCGGCGGGCCTCCTCGGGATCAAGATCGCGGCAACGGCGCTGATAGCCCTGGAAGGGGTCCTTGCGCTCCTGCGCGGCCTTGCGGTCGGCGTCGAGCTGCTCCTTGGTGCAGAAGCAGGGATAGGCCTTGCCCTCGTCCCAAAGCTTCTGAGCGGCCTGCTTGTACAGGTCCAGGCGCTCGGTCTGGGCGTAGGGGCCAAAGTCGCCGCCCACCTCGGGACCCTCGTCCCAGTCCAGGCCCAGCCAACGCATGGCGCGCAGGATGATTTGAGTGTTCTCGTCGGTAGAGCGGGTGGGGTCGGTGTCGTCGATGCGCAGGATGAACGTGCCGCCGTTAGCGCGGGCGAAAGCCCAGTTATAGATAGCGGTGCGGGCGCCGCCGATGTGCAGCTTGCCCGTCGGTGAGGGTGCAAAGCGGACGCGAACGTCTGATGCCATGGAAATCTCCTCGATTGCAGGATGGATGTCTAACCGCACCAGTATAAAGCATCAAAGCAACCTCCGCACAAAGGGCACCGACCTACTCATTGGGGACAGGCTTAAATGACCATTCTTTGGGCAACCTGTCGGCACTTAGGTAAGGCTGGACATTTAAGCCTGTCCCCAATGAGTAGGTGCGGAAAGGGTGTGAATGTTTGATTTACGCGCTATGATGTGCCCTTGCATAGAGAGCCCGGCGGAATGGTAACGGTCGCCGGGACACGTTTTTGAAAGGACAATCATGTCAGAAGAACTTCGTTCCATCCCGCCCCAACACGGGTCCTTTGTTTTTACGTCGGAGTCGGTGACCGAAGGTCATCCCGATAAGATCGCTGACCAGATCAGCGACGCCGTCCTCGACGCAATCCTTGCCAAAGAAATAGAGCTCCAGGAGCAGGGCTACATCGCCCCCAACGGCGTGCCCGCCAACGTGGAGAACGTCCGCTGCGCTTGCGAGACCCTCGTGACCACCGGCACTGTCATCGTCGCCGGCGAGATTCGCACCCAGGCCTACGTCGACGTACAGGAAATCGCCCGCGGTGTTATCCGCCGCATTGGCTACAACCGTGCCAAATTCGGTTTTGACTGCGACACCTGCGGCGTTATGAGCCTCATCCACGAGCAGTCGCCCGATATCGCCCAGGGCGTTGACGAGTCCTTCGAGACCCAGACCGGCGCTACCACCGACCCGATCGACCTGATCGGTGCCGGCGACCAGGGCATGATGTTCGGTTATGCCTCCAACGAGACCAAGACCCTCATGCCCATGCCACACTACCTGGCAAGCCGCCTGGCCGAGCGCCTGGCAGCCGTGCGTCACGACGGCACCCTGCCCTACCTGCGTCCCGACGGCAAGACCCAAGTCACCGTGCGCTACGAGGATGGCAAGCCCGTCGAGGTCACGACCATCGTCATCTCCACGCAGCACGCCGCCGAGATCGAGGACATGGGCAAGATCAAGGCCGACCTCATCGAGCACGTCATCACCCCGGTCATGGCCGCCGAGAACATGCCGTGGGACAACGCGGACATCTACGTGAACCCCACCGGTCGCTTTGTCGTGGGCGGCCCCATGGGCGACACGGGCCTCACCGGCCGCAAGATCATCGTCGACACCTACGGCGGCTACGGCCGTCACGGCGGTGGTGCCTTTAGCGGCAAGGACTGCACCAAGGTTGACCGTTCCGCCGCGTATGCCGCGCGCTGGGTCGCCAAGAACGTGGTCGCTGCCGGTCTGGCCGACCGCTGCGAAGTCGAGCTTGCCTACGCCATCGGCGTTTCCAAGCCCCTCTCAATCATGGTCGACACCTTCGGTACCGCACATGTTGCCGAGGACATGATCGTTGAAGCCGTAGAGAAGACCTTCGACCTGCGCCCGGGCGCAATCATCCGCGACCTAGACCTGCGTCGCCCCATCTACGAAAAGACGGCAGCCTACGGTCACTTCGGCCGCGAAGACGCCGACTTCACCTGGGAGAAGACCGACCGAGTCGAAGAACTCAAAGCAGCATGCGGCCTCTAATTGAAAACCGCTAAGCTCGCAACAACATACGCACTTTCAAAAGAAGTACCGGCCCCAACCGGTACTTCTTTTTTATTTAACCGGTGATGAAGATGAGCCACCGCGGGACATGGAATAGGTCACCAGCCAATGAATTTTGGAGCACACGCGCCTCTACCATGTATCCTTAGTCCCGAGGGGCGGGGCATAAGGTCGATCGCGAGTTTCGCACGAGCCGGAGAGCACTTAATGTGCTCTCCGTGCGAGCAGGACTGTCCGAGCAGGCGACCTTATGCCCCGCCCCTCGGGACGATGAGATAGAACAGGAGAGCATATGGCAGGCAAGCCGCAAACACTAGCTACGACCTCGGCATTCGAGATCTTGGGCCCCGTCATGGTCGGCCCCAGCTCATCGCACACCGCCGGCGCCCTGCGCTGCGCCCAAGTTGCCGCCAGCCTGCTGGAAGGCCGCATCACCAAAGTCACCTTTGGCCTGTGGAACTCCTTCGCCCACACCTACCGCGGCCACGGCACCGACCGTGCGCTCGTCGCGGGCATTCTGGGCTTCGACACCGATGACGAGAACATTAAGCGGGCCTTCGACCTCGCACGCGAGCAGGGCCTCGAATATCACTTTGACATCAAGGGCGACGACGCCTCCATCCACCCCAACACCGTCGACATCGACATGGTCGACGACACGGGCGCCACGGCACAGGTCCGCGGTGAGAGCCTGGGCGGCGGCAAGATGCGCATCAGCCGCATTAACGGCGTCGGCGTCGACATCTCGGGCATGTACTCCACGCTCTTCGTGGCGCACTACGACGTCCCCGGCGTGCTCGCCGCGCTCACCAACCTGCTCGCCTACGCACACGTGAACATCGCCTTCTGCCGCACCTACCGCACCGAAGTGGGCGGCCAGGCCTACTCCGTCTTTGAGACCGACGGCGCGCCCGACGACACCGTTATCCCGATGCTACGCAAGCTCGACAATGTCGATTACGCGACCTTTATCGAGCTCCCCGGTTCTGCCTCGTCGCTCTCCCCCGGCGTCTCGGCCAAGGAGATCTTCGACGACGGCGAGCAGCTGCTCGATGCGTGCGCCGAGCTCGGCCTGAATATCGGCGCCGTTATGGCCGTGCGCGAGGCGCGTCTGACCGGTGAGGCGCACGCCGTCGCCGCCATGCGCCGCGTACTCGACGTCATGCGCGAGGAGACCACAACCCCCATCGTCAATCCGCAGCGCTCGCTCGGCG
>CABQZS010000187.1 GCA_902468695.1 uncultured Collinsella sp. | reverse complement strand
TGCCGCAGGAGCACTCCCAGTCCTTGGCGGGACCGAAGATCTTCTCGCAGAACAGGCCGTCCTTCTCGGGCTTGAGGGTACGGTAATTGATGGTCTCCGGCTTCTTGACCTCACCGTGCGACCAGGAACGGATCTGGTCGGCGGAGGCAAGGGAGATCTTTACCGCGTCAAAATCAGTAGCTTCGAAATCTGCCACAGTCAACTACTCCTTATCAGTGGTCGTGGCGGCGACAGCCTCGGGTGCCTCGGCGGTCTCGGCATCCTGGGCCTCGACGTCGGCGTCAACGCCGGCGAGCGCAGCAAGGTCATCGAGGGCAGAGGTCTCCTCGGCGGTCACAGGGACGGAGGCGTCCTCGTCGGCATCGTGCATGGGCTCGATGTCCAGTGCGAGGGAACGAATCTCCTTGACGAGAACCTTGAAGGACTCGGGGATACCCGGGACAGGAACGTTCTCGCCCTTGACGATGGACTCGTAGGTCTTGACGCGGCCCACGGTATCGTCGGACTTGACGGTCAGGATCTCCTGCAGGACGTTGGAAGCACCGTATGCGTACAGTGCCCAAACTTCCATCTCGCCGAAGCGCTGGCCGCCGAACTGGGCCTTGCCGCCCAGCGGCTGCTGGGTAACCAGGCTGTAAGGGCCAGTCGAACGGGCGTGGATCTTGTCATCGACCATGTGGCCGAGCTTGAGGATGTAGGACGTACCCACGGTAATGGGCTCGCGGAACTCCTCGCCGGTGCGGCCGTCGAACAGACGGGTCTTGCCGCGCTCGTCAAGCTGGGTGACAAACTCGGGGCGCATGTGATCGCCAAAGGCAGCGGTGGCCTTGTTGAGCATGTTCTTGTTGGCGCGACGGATGACCTCGGCGATCTCGTCCTCCTTGGCGCCGTCGAAAACGGGCGTCGAGACGAAGAACGGACCGGGGACATACTTGTCGGAGTCGGCATCCTCGGTATCCCAACCGCAGGCAGCAGCCCAGCCAAGGTGGCACTCGAGCAGCTGGCCGACGTTCATACGCGAAGGAACGCCCAGCGGGTTGAGGATAACGTCGATCGGGGTACCGTCAGCCATGTAGGGCATGTCCTCGACCGGCAGAACGTTACAGATAACACCCTTGTTGCCGTGGCGACCGGCGATCTTGTCGCCCTGCTGGATCTTACGACGCTGGGCGACGTAGACGCGCACCTGCTCGTTGACGCCGGGGGCCAGGTCGTCGCCGTTCTCGCGGCTAAAGCGGACGACGTCGATGACGCGGCCATAAGCGCCGTGAGGCATCTTAAGGGAGGTGTCGCGAACATCGTGAGCCTTGGCACCGAAGATGGCGCGCAGCAGGCGCTCCTCGGCGGTCAGAGCGCTCTCGCCCTTAGGCGTGACCTTGCCGACCAGGATGTCGCCAGGGCCGACCTCGGCGCCGATGCGGATGATTCCGTCCTCGTCGAGGTTGGCAAGCATGTCCTCGGAGAGGTTCGGGATCTCGCGAGTGATCTCCTCGGGGCCGAGCTTGGTGTCGCGGGCATCGATCTCGTGACGGGTGATATTGATGGTCGTCAGCAGGTCCTCGGCCACCAGGCGCTCGGACACGACGATACCGTCCTCGTAGTTGAAGCCTTCCCACGGCATGTATGCCACGGTGAGGTTCTGGCCCAGTGCGAGCTCGCCATGATCGGTCGAAGGACCGTCGGCCAGAGGCTCGCCCTGCTCAACGGTGTCACCGACGCGCACGAGCGGACGGTGGTTGATGCAGGTGGACTGGTTGGAGCGCTGGTACTTGGCCAGGTGATACTCGTCCATGCCGCCGGCATGCTTGACGATAATCTTGGAGGCGTCGGCATAGATGACCTCGCCGGCGTTCTTGGCCAGGGTAACCTCGCCAGAGTCCAGGGCGGCGCGACGCTCCATGCCAGTACCGACATAGGGAGCGGCGGGGTGAACCAGCGGCACGGCCTGACGCTGCATGTTGGCGCCCATGAGCGTACGCTTGGCGTCGTCATGCTCGAGAAACGGAATCAGCGTGGCTGCGACGGAGAGCATCTGACGCGGCGAGACGTCCATGTAGTCGACGTCCTCGACAGGCACGTCGGCGGGAGCGCCGAAGGAGCCATCGAAGTCGCGGGTACGGGCGATCACGGTGTGCGGGCGGACGATCTTGCCCTCGGCATCGGTCGTGATGAACTCGTTGGTCTTGGGATCGAGCGGCGTGTTGGCCGGCGCGATAACGTGCTTCTCTTCCTCGTCGGCGGTCATCCAGTCGATCTGGTCGGTGGCAACGCCGTTCTCGACGCGACGGAACGGAGCCTCGATGAAGCCGTACTCGTTGACGCGGGCGTAGAGGGCGAGCGAGCCGATCAGGCCGATGTTGGGGCCTTCGGGGGTCTCGATCGGGCACATGCGGCTGTAGTGCGAGTTGTGGACGTCGCGGACGGCCGTCGGCACGTTGGTGCGGCGGCTGGAGCCGGACTTGTGGCCGGCAAGACCGCCAGGGCCGAGTGCGGACAGACGGCGCTTGTGGGTCAGACCGGTCAGGGGGTTCGCCTGGTCCATGAACTGCGAGAGCTGCGAGGAACCGAAGAACTCCTTGATGGAGGCAACGATCGGGCGGATGTTGATGAGCGACTGCGGGGTAATCTCGTCGATGTCCTGGGAGCTCATGCGCTCACGGACGACGCGCTCCATACGGCTCATGCCGATACGGAACTGGTTGGCGACGAGCTCGCCGACGGTGCGGATGCGGCGGTTGCCAAAGTGGTCGATGTCGTCGACCTTGAAGCCCTGCTCGCCAGCAGCGAGGGACAGCAGGTAGCGCAGCGTCGCGACGATATCCTCGTCGGTGAGCACCGTGACCTCTTCCTCGGTAGTGAGGTTGAGCTTCTTGTTGACCTTGTAACGACCGACGCGGGCCAGATCGTAGCGCTGCGGGTTAAAGAGCAGGCCCTCGAGCAGGCTGCGGGAAGCGTCCACGGTGGGAGGCTCGCCCGGGCGCAGGCGACGGTAGATCTCGATAAGGGCATCCTCGCGGGTGAGGGCGGTGTCGCGCTCCAGGGTGCGCTTAATGACATCGGAGTTGCCGAGCAGCTCGATGATGTCGTCATTGGTGACGGCAATGCCAAGGGCGCGCAGGAACATCGTGGCGCTCTGCTTGCGCTTACGGTCGATGGAGACCATGAGCTGGTCGCGCTTGTCGACCTCAAACTCGAGCCAGGCACCGCGGGACGGGATGATCTGGGCTTTGTAGATCTGCTTGCCCGAATCCATCTCAGAGCTGTAGTACACACCCGGGGAGCGGACGAGCTGCGAGACGACGATACGCTCGGTACCGTTGATGATGAAGGTGCCCTGATCGGTCATCATGGGGAAGTCGCCCATAAAGACGAGCTGCTCCTTGATCTCGCCGGTCTCCTTGTTGGTGAGACGAACGTCGGTCAGAAGCGGGGCCTGATAGGTCATGTCCTTCTCGCGGCACTCCTCGACGGTGTGCGCGGGGTCGCCGAACTGATGCTCGCCGAAGGTAACCTCGAGAACATGGTTCTGGCTCTGGATGGGGCTGGATTCCTTGAACGCCTCACGAAGGCCCTCGTCCTTAAAACGCTCAAAGGATTCCCTTTGAACAGAGATAAGGTTGGGGAGCTCCATGGCCTCCGGAATTTTCCCGAAGCTGACGCGCTTGCGCTCAGTGGCAGTGTATGCGTAGGTCACCAGGTTTTTCCTCCTTCACGGAAATGCTCGGTGGGTTGGCGAGGCATAGCTTCGCCAGTTATCGCAACCTAATAGTTTATCAGGTACCGACCGTTGGGCAAGAAAAGCCTTGACGCGATTGAGTTTTTGGAGTAGCAAAGTTTTTCGACAGAAAACACGCAGGTAGATGTATGTGTATCGAACATCTGTTCATATATTTTCTGTGAACAGAGAGCCCGCAATCGCAGCTCTTATAAAAAACGGGCGCGAACCGAAGTCCGCGCCCGTAAATGTCGATGCCCGAAGGCTTACTTGCGCATCAATCCGCCGCGCTCGTCGATGGCGTCCCAGAAGGCATCGGCAAAGCGGGGGTCGCTTGCAGCCATGAGGGCGTTGGTGGCCATCCAGCCAGAGGGAGTGCCGGTGTCGTAGCCCGACAGCGGGTCGATGACGACTGCATACATGGCCTCGCGGTCGAGCGAACGGGCCATGGCGTCGGTCAGTTGGATCTCGCCGCCCTTGCCGGCCTGCTGATCTGCCAGCAGGTCCATGACCAGCGGGCTCAGCAGATAGCGGCCGACGATGTATAGGTTGGACGGAGCAGCCTCGGGAGCGGGCTTCTCGACCAGACCGCCGATGCGCCAGACAGCGCCCGGCTCTGCATCGGCAACGTCCTCGGCGCCCTCGAGCGAACCAACGCGCTCGCCGGCGATAACGCCGTAGCGGCTGACTTCCTCGGGCGAACAAGCAGCGACGGCGATAACCGAAGCGCCACCGTGCTCCTTGGAAACGGCGAGCATCTTGTCGCAGATGTCGCGGTTAGGCACAACGTAGTCGCCCAGAAGAACCAGGAAGTTCTCCCCTGCCACGGCGTCGGCAGCAGAGCGGATAGCATGGCCGAGGCCCTTGGGCTCGTACTGATAACGGAAGTCGACCGGCATACCGCCAGCGTGGGCGACGGCATCGGCATAGGCGTTCTTGCCGCGCTCGCGCAGCAGGTTCTCGAGCGAGCGATCGGGCTGGAAGTAGTTCAGCAGCTCGGGCTTACCGGGAGAAGTAACGATGATGGCGTCGTCGACTTCCTCGGGGTCGAGCGCCTCCTCGACGACGTACTGAATGACGGGCTTGTCGAGCACCGGCAGCATCTCTTTGGGCGTGCACTTGGTGCCAGGCAGAAAACGCGTGCCAAGACCGGCGGCGGGGATGATTGCCTTCATGTTATTCAAAGATCCTTTCGCAGGCGCAAAAGCGCCCCATGCGTGCGGCGCACAGCCGCAGACCAAATTGCGATACCCAAGCATCTTACCGCTGGAACTATATGTCGATACAAGGCAGAGACAATTCTTCAGCAGGTCAACGCAAATTATTGCTCGAATGGTGCAATTTTATTGCCCAACGGCAAGGTGCCCGATACGACGCAAATCACAGAACACAGCAGCTTGAGCTACCGATGTCGAGGGACCGAAAAACAAAAAAGACGGGGCTCGCAATGCGAACCCCGTCTGCAAAGAAATCTGGCGAGAAAGCCTGATTACTTGAGGGTGACAGCAGCGCCAGCAGCCTCGAGCTTCTCCTTGGCAGCCTCGGCGTCCTCCTTCTTGGCACCCTCGAGAACAGCCTTGGGAGCGCCCTCGACGACCTCCTTGGCCTCCTTCAGGCCAAGGTTGGTGAGCTCACGGACGGCCTTGATGACCTGGATCTTGTTGTCGCCGAAGCCCTCGAGCACGACGTCAAACTCGGTCTTCTCCTCGGCCTCAGCAGCGCCAGCAGCGGGAGCGGCGACAACAGCGGCAGGAGCAGCGGCGGAAACGCCGAAGGTGTCCTCG
>CABQZS010000186.1 GCA_902468695.1 uncultured Collinsella sp. | reverse complement strand
TGCCGCCGACGCCCATCAGGAACACGGCGTCGTAGCCCTCGTCGGCGACCTTGTCGGCGAGCGCGGTCATCTTCTTGCCGGTCTCATAGACGTTCTTGCCGTCCTCGAGATAGCCCTCCTGGCTAAAGTGCATGATCTCGATCTTCTCGGTTTCCTTCATGGCTTTTCCTTTCTGTCCTGCACGCGACTCTATACATCGCGTTTCTTTTCGATACCAATTATAGACATACACCTAAGGTGTTTTTAATACCACTTTTCAATTTGCTCCAATCCTCGGTGAACGGTCGAAATTCTCTGGTGAGTGGTATTAAATTAGAATTGAATGTATAGCTAACACCTCTGGCGCCTCCCCTGTGTGACAAAGAACAGCGTTCCTACCAGCGCAATAATGGTCGATGCTCCAAACAGTACCGTCTGGACGCCCAAAGCCTCCGCCAAAAACGGAGCCGCCAGCAGCGGCACCACGCCGGCGCTCATCAGGCCAAAGCGCACAAAGCCGGTAATGCGACCCAGGTATTTGATGTCGGCGCGCTCCTGAATCAAGATCATCTGCAGCGGCTCCAGGAACCCCCAGGCCAGACCGTTAATCGCCTGACCGACAATCGCGACCCCCAGCAAATCGGTGCCCACGTACACCATGGACCCAATGCCCACGGCCATGAGCGCGCCGAGCAGCAATCGTAGGTTGACATGGCGAGCAGAAAGCTTGGTCAGGATGAACGCGCCCACCGAGGAAGTGAGGCCCACGACCGAGGACAGCCAGCCCAGCCAGACGATATCCACGTTGAGCACATCACGGTAGAACAACGACTCCAGCGAATCGAACGCGCCAAACGCAAAGAATCCCAAAAAGCCCGAGATAAAGATGAGGCGCAGGTCGTGGTCGCGAAACGTAAGTCGCGCACCCTCGGCCATGCCGCCCAGAATACCGCCCTTCGGCTTTTCCCCTTTTGCGGGAACAACGCACTCGTGACAGCCCAAGGAGAGCACGGCCGCCACACCCATCATGCCCGCCATGAGCAGGTAGACCGATTGCGTGGCAAAACAGCTCACGATGGCACCGCCGAGCAGCGGGCCAGCGGTATAGGCAATATTGCTGTAGAACACCATGAGGCCGTTCACGCGGGTACGGCCCTCGATGGTCGACTCCAGGTATCCCGGAAACGCATGCGTGCAGGTGTTGATAAAGCCGCCCGCAAGTCCCAAGACGCACGCGGCAAACAAAAGCCCGGGGACAGACAACGGCGCTAACCCCACACCAAGCGATAGCACTGCCGTAATCACGCACGTCACAAACGACGTCCGGCGCGGTCCAAAGCGGTCGATGACCGAACCCGACACCATATTGCCCACCGACGTCATAAGATTGCGCACGAGCGTAATGGCGGCAACCAAAAAGGCCGTGCCGGCCAGATCATACGTGGCCGCACCGATAAGCCCCAAAAAGTAGACCGCGTTGTTGGCGCACCACTGCAGGGACTCAATAAGAATCAGCTTGACCTCTGCCGGCGTCAGGCGCATTGCTTCGCGATCCTTCGCGAACATACGAACTCCTTCTATACAAAAAGGGGATGGAGGGCATAGGCCTGCTCCATCCCCTTTCCAGGTTGCAACGAAAATCTATGCAGCCGGGCCCTTACGCCAGCACGCCGAAGAACGCGCCGATGATGCCCACGACCATGGTGGCCACGATCAGCACCATGGGGTTGATCTTCTTGGACAGC
>CABQZS010000185.1 GCA_902468695.1 uncultured Collinsella sp. | reverse complement strand
TGCCGCCGACGCCCATCAGGAACACGGCGTCGTAGCCCTCGTCGGCGACCTTGTCGGCGAGCGCGGTCATCTTCTTGCCGGTCTCGTAGAGTGCCTTACCGTCCTCGAGATAGCCCTCCTGGTCGAAATGCATGATCTCGATCTTCTCGGTTTCCTTCATTTGTCTCTCCTTTCTGGGGTTGTTTCCACATCCCCCATGCCAACGGGCATCAAAACCCGCTTACATTCCGTAACACTCGGCCGCTTTGGCCTTAAGCGCATTGACTGACTCTTCGTAGCCCTCTGCCTTGACCTCCATTTGCTTGGAGACGGCATCGAGATACGGGTGCACGTCCCATGACTTCAGACGCTCGGCGATCATTGCCGCAATCGTCTGGAAGAACACAAGATTGGGAATTGCGCTGAGCAGCGGAGCCACCTGAGGCACCGCAACCTCGTGAGCCCTACCCCTGGGATGGGCCGTGAGCAGCACCGTTTTTGTCGTAACGTTCGATAGCGCATCGGCGATATTCGCAAGACGCTCCGACCCCTGCGGATCGTCGACAATAAACACCAGATAGCCCGGAACGATCTGCATCTCGGGACCGTGGACGAACTCCTCGCCTTCGTGATGCATGGCAGGAATCTTGATGGTCTCGCTCAGCTTGAGCGCTGCCTCTTCGGCAACGCCATAGTTGGGGCCGTTGCCGACGACCATGGCGGGCATGTGCTCAGAAAGCTCGAGCATGCGGTCTTGGACATATGCCCCGGCAGTCTTGCACATCACGGCATTGGCATGGATAGCCTCGCGCAGGTCGTCAAGACGCTGGGCAACGCCCTTGGCGTCAATCGTTCCGCGCGCCTGACCGCCGTAAACGCCAAAGAGCACCAGGTACTCAACGAGAACCTCGACGCCCAGAGTCACAAAGTCCACCGACTCGACGCCCACACCGTAGTCAAGAACGATGTCAGCGTGCTCCTTGATGGGTGCCTCGACGTTTGCCGTGAGCGCAACTGCAGCCATATCGTGTGCGCGCATGTAATCGAGCGCCGCGATCGTATTGGTCGAATAACCACTCTGCGAGACGGCGATGTTGAGCGCATGCTGCGGATAGGTGTGTTCAAAATCGACGAAGGCCTCGGGCGTCACAACGGACACTTGCATCTGCAGCGCATCTTGCAGGTAATCGCGGGCGCAATCGGCGGCATGGCGCGACGAACCCGAAGCAACGATGCGCAGCGCGTCAAAAGAACCGGACTGGAAAATATCAACGAGCTGCGCTACCAGCTCAGACGAACGCTCGAGGTTCTCTCCCATACGCACATGGGCGAGTTGAACGTAATCGAGCATCTTCATCGTCTCACCTCGCAATAAATCATTAGTATTTGATACCAATCACGATTACAGGTTACGGCTTTTTGATACCTCTTTGTCGATTAATTTATTCCCTTCGGCGAACGGTCGATTTTGAGCCCTTTAAGGTTGTATATACAGCTGACCCAACGAATCAAAATTCCGTCAGCTTTTCAGCCCGTTATGCAAAAAAACCAGCTAGTACGTATAGGTATATCCACCCGCATCACCGCGGTTAAACGACTTGACGTACTCGATCGCCTGGCCGCTCGCATCGAAGCTCACGCACTCAAGCGTCAAGGCAAAATCGCCCTGCTCCAGTCCAAGCAGGCCGGCATCTCGTGCGCCCAGCGCTTCGATATCGAGCTTTTCCTGTGCCATGACCGGCTTTCGGCCCAACATCTCATAGGTCTCGTACAAACTGAAGACCGACACGTCAATATCTTCGATTGTGGGAAACAGCAGGCACGGGATGAACGCCGTCTCAATCGATACGGGGTCGCCGTTGACGCAGTTCAAACGCCGAATCGAATACAGCAAATCGTCCTCGGCAATACCAAACAGGTTGGCATAATATGGGCCCGCATAACGCTTGGAACGCGCGAGGATGCGGACGGACGGCTCGCCACCCGAAGCACGAACCGATTCGCGAAAGCCTCCTGTTCGCTCGTACGCAACGGGCACTTTCTGTGCCACAAACGCGCCCTTTCCGCGGACGCGTCGAATCTGCCCACGCCGAACCAACTCATCGACAGCACTTCGGATGGTCAAGCGTGTCGTACCAAATTCCTCGGCGAGGTCTTTTTCGGACGGAATCATGGAACCCGTGGGATATATTCCGCGCTCGATACGCTCCTCGATGCGGCGTCGAATGCGCATATAAACCGGGGTGGCAACTACTGTTTCAGCCATTGTTCACCTGCCACGCTCCTCATGCCGTTCTCTTCGCCGTTATCGGCAAAGCGGAACTTTGTGGGCAAAATCACCGATTTGCAATGCTCCACAAAACGCATGTCCTTATCAAATTCGATCGTGCTCTCATAGAACACCGGCGTTCCCTCTTCTTGCTGGAGCAGCTCGGCCTCCTCGGCGTTCAAACGCGAGATGGAAATATGCTCACGTCCATGCTCAACACGCACGCCGCCTTCTTTGAGCAGGACATCGTAAAGGCTCTCACACTCAAAATCGTGATCGGGAAGCGCGGGACACAGGGACAGGTTAACGTGAGCGGTCTCGATTGACGCCGGCTCGCCCTCAATAAGTCGAACGCGCTGCATACGGAGTAAAGGAGCGCCTACAGACACCCCAAGCTTGTCGGCAAGCGCCTCATCCGCCTCGATGGTCCCGGTGGAAACCAGACGAGAAGAGGGGTGCAGGCCGGCAGTCCGCACAGCATCGGAAAAGTTATACGTTTCCTGAAAGATGTTCAGCGGCTTGGGAGGACACACATACGTACCCGATCCGCGACGGCTCTCGAGCGTTCCACACGAGATGAGCCGCGTGATACCAGCGCGCAACGCCGTACGCGAAACGCCGATCTCTTCGCACAGCACGCGCTCGGCCGGCAGGCGATCGCCGCCGGCAAGCTGATGGTGCTGGATATACCAAAGAATTCCCTCAACAGCACGATCTTTGGGGGGAATTGCATAAGATTCGCCTGCCATTGCACAGACTCCTCATTCAGAAACGTATGCCGCCAAAATTAGGCCAGCCCTCCCATGGCATCAAATTCGGCCTTAATCCTCTCGGCGACATTCCGATACGACTTATATAGACTTGAATCGCGTTTGACTTCGTCGGTCATAACGGGAATCTCTAATTTGGAAACCTCGTCTTTTCCCGTCTGAACCGCCACAACAACGCCCATACCAAGACACATATTACGTTTGGCAGCGTTCATTTTTGCCGCCTTAGCGGGATTTGCCAGAATACGCTGGGCAAATTCCTGTTTAGAGACCGCTTCATCGGCCTCCGGATCGCCCGCCTCGGCTACTTCGCACTGCAACACGTCCGCATAGTCAAAAATCTTCGGCTCGCCGCCGCGCTGATGCACGGCCCACTTGCGGCGCGTGGCATCCTGATAGATAGCCGGCAAAAATGTAAACCGCGGCGGGTCCAAAATCGTATCCGTGATGGTAAACACATCGGGATCAAAGGCATCCTGCGGGTTTTTCTTCTTGAACAGCCCCATATCAGCCTCCCGTACTAGCATTAAACAACTCAAGCTGAATATAGCACCAATTTCAAGCCGCCGCCTTTCCCTATCGGTACGCGGCGTCTATGGCTCGCCCAGCGGAAAAGTTCACGGACGAGGGCCGGGGCGCCTGCTTTGTTTTGAGAAGTGGGCTTCGCGAACTTCTCAAAACAAAGCAGGCACCCCGGCCCCGCCGGCAAATAGCGGACACTCCGCATGCAATCTATGCAAACAAACAAGTGCGCTTAGCTATATTCGGTAAGGTCAAGCACACTGCCCTTCACGATAAGCGCCGGCTCCAGAACGACCTCTTCGGCACGTCTACCGCCCCTAACGGCAAGACGCTTGGACATGCAGCCAAAAGCATGCTCCGCGAGGACACCGGGGTCCTGCTCAATCGCGGTCAGCGCCGGCTCAAAGAGAACGTCGGCCGCCGAGTTGTCGTAACTCACCACCGAGATGTCGCCCGGGATGCTCTTCCCCATCTCGTGCAAGCGCTTGAGCAAGCCGAGGGCAATGTTATCCGAGCTTGCGAACACGGCGGTGGCATCGGTTGCGAGCACAGCCTCCGAGGCCTCATAGGCACTCGGGATGTAATATTCGCTCTCAAACTCCAGGCGCGCGTCGATGGGCAGCCCCACCTCGCGCAGCGCGCGTTCGTAACCGGCGAGTCGTTTGCGACCCGTATTGGAGCGACGCGCGTTAACCAGACATGCGATGCGACGGTGGCCTTGCTCGATCAGATAGCGGGTGGCCATGTAGCCACCCATCTCGTGGTCGAACATCACCTTGTCGCACTCGAGGCCCTCAATGGCGCGGTCGACCATCACGGCAGGGATAGGCAGATGGCTCACTTCCTCGCGCAGGGCGCGATCGTCGGAGAACTCGTCGCCCACGACCAGGAACACACCATCGACGCCGCGCGTCACCAGCTGGCGCAGCAGTTCCAGATCGTCATCGGCGCTTCCACCCGAGCTGGTAATAAAGAGTGCATAGCCGTCCTCGCGACAGCGCTTTTCCAAGCTGCCGGCGAGCGAGGCAAAAAAGCGGCTCTCGATATTGGGAACGATAAGGCCCAGCGTACGCGACTCGCGCATGACCAGGCTGCGCGCGATCTGGTTAGGAACATAGTGGTTGCGCGCCGCAACCTCCTTGATGAGCTTGCGGTTTTCTTCCGAGATGCGACAGGGCCGATTATTGAGTACAAGCGAAACCGACGAAGGGGAAAGCCCCACCTCCTGGGCGATCTGCTTGAGGGTGACTTTGTTGGCCATCTCGCTCCTTCCGGGTTTACGCGCAATCTCTTGAAAGTATAGCGACTGCCCATCTACCTCGGTGATAAACACTTTACCAATCCGGTGGACGGCTGTTTTATCGCCGTCAGCGCACCAAATCCGTCCAGGTGGGGTATATTGCAATCGATTGATGACAACAACCACCAAAAGGCGGATATTCGTATGCACGAGAACGACTTTTTTAACGAGGACCTGCTTTGCGCGCTCGCCGGCGTTGCCGGCGAGGACAACGTACTCATGAGCGAGCCCATGCGCGAGCACACCACGTTTAAGATCGGCGGCCCGGCCGATGTCTTTGTCACGCCCGACACCGAGCAGGGCCTCGTCGCCACGCTCGATACCTGTTATCGCTGCGATCTACCGCTCACCATCGTGGGCAACGGCTCCGACTTACTCGTCGGTGACAAGGGCATCCGCGGTGTCGTCGTGGCACTGGGCGAAGGCCTCTCTAACATCACCGTCGACGGCACGCATGTTACGGCAGCAGCCGGCGCCCTGCTTTCCAATGTCGCCGCGGCTGCCGCCGAAGCCCACCTC
>CABQZS010000184.1 GCA_902468695.1 uncultured Collinsella sp. | reverse complement strand
TGCCGCGGAGTTGTTCTGGCCCAGGCCGTTTTGATAGGCGCGCTCTTCTTCGTACAGGCGGCCGAGCGTGGGGGCATCGACGTTCTCGGCAAAGACCGAGAACTTGCCGGCGCGCAGCTGCGGATCGATCATAAAGCGCACGAGGGGCTCGCCGACAAAGACATAGCGGCGCTTTTCGGCCTGCGCCTTCACAAACTCGCGGACCTCGCGCGAAAGCTCGAGGTAGAACGGGGCGAGCATGGGATCGTCGTCGGCGGCGATAAGGATGGTATAGAGTGCCGGCGCCGTGTTGACGCCGTTGATCACCAGAGTCTGATCCTCCATGTCGCGAGCGGCCTGCTTGGCAAGCTTCTTAAAGGAGAACGGGGCACGGGTGGCACCGAAGATGCCGGCCACGTGGTCCTCGAAGATGTTCAGGAAGTTCACGAAAGATCACTCTCCGTATAGGTTCTTTGGTATCCGAGCAAATAAAGGCATATCCCAACGATTATAGAGGATAGGGTTCCCGCAACCGCTGCCTTGGCGACGACCGCGGCTGCAAGGCCGGCAATTTCCATATGGTGTGCAAGACAGGACGCCGCTGCGCAGCCGATGCCGGTGACAGCGATGGCGGCGATTGCGGCAAGGTTTGAGCCCTGATCGGCACGCTTGGCATGGGCATTGAGCAGCGCAGATGACGCTGCGGCAGTTGCCGCGACCAGCACAAAGGCAGCCCAAAGGAGTGGGTCTCCCAGCGCTGCGGCAACGTTACCGAGCCCCAGTACGCCTCCGGCTGAAAGCGCGACCGTGGCCAGACGGGCAAAAAGCGCGCCCATGCCCGTTGCCGCTGCGGCGCTTGCCGGGCCGAGCCAAAATGACGCGACGCCGGCGGTGACCCCAGCTGCCAGGAAGGTATTGCCGGTCAGACAGCCAAGCGCGAGTGCACAGGTGAGCGTGGCGCTCGCGGCAGTCTCGGTGCGACCCCAGGCGATCCACCAACCGGACATGGCGGCGGCAAAGATCACCGCGACGGGCAACATCGACAGGGTGCCCTGTGCCTGCATGGTGGCGTTGGCCATGAGCACCAAAAAGCCCACAGCCGAGATGGCCGAGCCAATCTGGGGGGCCAGGCCAGCCGCCGCTCCGATCGCGATGGCCGCAATGACCAGGCCGGGAAGCGCCGCGACCCCGGCCGTTTGCATCAGCAAAAAGCTAAAGGTGCCGCACGTTAGCGCCGAGATAGTGCGCATGGTGTAGTCGCGCGCATGGCTCCAGCGCGTGCCCGCCCAGCCGAGTGCGGGGTCGACCTCGATGGCGTCGTCCTCGTAGTGCGACGGCTCGATATCGTCGAGTTCCTGCTCGTCATCCGAAAGCTCGCCAACCATTTGCTCCAGGCTGCGACGGCCCTCGCGCACGCTGCCCAGACCGGCAAGGAGCTGGTCGCAAAATGCCTCGATGCTGTTGGGGCGGTCCTGCGGCATGGGGGAGAGCGCGCTCATGAGCGCGGCCTCGGCTCCCGGGGGAAAGTGTGGTATCAGCTCGCTGGGATAGGTGGCGCCGCCGATGATGCGGTCGAGCGAGTCGGCGGGCGTGGCCGCCATAAAGGGAGCGCTGCCGCACAGGCCCTCGTAGATAACGCAGGCAAGGGCGAAGACATCGGCGCGTTCGTCGACCGTGCCGGTCTCGATATCGAGCTGCTCGGGCGGCATGTAGCCGATGGTGCCGCCGCGCGAGCCGCCAAAGCCACCGGCGGACGACAGTCGCGCCATGCCAAAGTCGGTGAGCTTTACATTGCCCGAGTGGTCGATGAGCACGTTAGCGGGCTTAATGTCCAGGTGGAGTACGCCATTACTATGGGCGAAGGTGAGCGCCTGGCCCAGGGCATCGGCAATGGCCGCGGCCTCGTCAAAGGTAAGTGAGTGGCCGTCCACGCGATGCAAAAACTCGGCCAGCGACATGCCGTCGACATATTCCATAACCAGGTAGGCATAGGCTGTGTCGTGCGTAAAGTCGATGACCTGCACGATATTGGGATGTTGAAGCATGGCGGCGGTGTGCGCCTCGCGCAGGACATCCATGATGTCGCTGGCGGGCATGCCGGCACCGTTGATAAGGGGGATGCGCTTAATGGCGACGCGGCGGCGCAGGTGCGTGTCGCGGCAGATCTCGATGGAGCCAAAACCGCCGGTCGCAAGTGTCTCGAGCGGCTGGTACCGCTTGAGCAGTTCGCGAGAGCTGGTGCCCTCCAAAGGAACGTCCGGCGAGAACCGGGCGGTATGTTGCGAGAAAAGCGGCATGGCCAACCCTCGTGCGTTTAAAGTTCGTTTGCGAGTGGCGGGCGCGGAGCCGAGCCGTTCGCGGTGGCATAGATGCTGCTAGTGTAGCACGCTCGGGTGCATGGGGAGGATAGCGGGATGCGAGGTTGCCTGTCTGGCTTGGCCTTAGCGCTTCTTCTTGTTCTTCTTCTGCTTGCGCTTGGTCTCCTGGGGCTTGTCGCCCTGTTTGGCTTCGGCAGCGGCCTTTTCGGCCTTCATTTTCTTCTTCTTGGTCTCGATGCGGAGTTTTTTGTTGATGCGCGCCTTGAGGAAGGGACCGAACTGCTCGGCATCGCCGCGAACAAAGGTGTCCTTAGGGATCGTCACGCCCTGGTCGGCGAACATGGCCACAAAGATGCGCTCGCCGTCGAGCACGTGGTCGAGCTTTTCAAACGGGAAGAACTGCGACTTGCCGCTCTTGCCCCAAACCATCAGGCCGTCCTCGTTGGCGGCGACGCGGCGATAGCGGCCACCCATGGACTCGTCGGCCTCGACGGCGTCGATAAAGTCGCGGGCGAGGGTGTGGTGCAGGTTTTTGCTCCACCAGGCCAAAAAGGCGCCGAATACGATCAAGACGACGCCAAACTTGATCCAGTTGCCGCCGGCCACCAGCATGCCGATGCCGATGAGCGCGGCAATTGCCGCGGCGACATACAGCGAGCCGCGACGCCTGGGCGAGGCGACCAGGCGCGCAAAGTCGGTGACCAGGTCGTTTTCGTACTGATACTCGTTGAGGTACAGGATGCCGTCGTCGGCTGCTGCCTGCGCCTCGAGCGCGACCTCGACCTGGTCGGCTGCTTCGGAGGGAACGAGGTTGCTCTCTGCGTCTGCCATGCTCTTTGGACTCCTATCGCGGCGGGCTCGCCGTACGGGTTATTATGAATGCAGTATGCCGTGCGACCGCATGGCCGTCGCGGCAACAAGACTCAGTATACCCGGGGGAGCACCCATGGAATCGTTGTACCGAAAGTATCGCCCGCTCACCTTCGACTCCGTGGTGGGCCAGCAGCATATCGTCTCGACGCTCGAGCACGCCATCACCGAGGGGCGCCTGTCCCACGCCTACCTGTTCTGCGGACCGCGCGGCACGGGCAAGACCACCATGGCGCGCATTCTGGCCAAGGCGCTGCTGTGCCGCAATGCCGAGGCGGCGCGCGCCGAGGGTGCAAGCGGCTGCATGCCCGACGGTACTTGCGAGGAGTGCGAGCTCATTGCCGAGGGTAACCACCCCGATGTCTACGAGCTCGATGCCGCAAGCCGTACCGGCGTGGACAACGTGCGCGAGGAGATCATCAACTCCGTCAACTTTGCCCCAGTGCGCGGCAAGTACAAGATTTATATCATCGACGAGGTCCACATGCTCACGACGGCGGCGTTCAACGCGCTGCTCAAGACGCTTGAGGAGCCGCCGGCACACGTGATCTTTGTGCTGTGCACCACCGACCCGCAAAAGATTCTGGAGACCATTCTCTCACGCTGCCAGCGCTTCGATTTCCACCGCATCGGCAACGAGGATATCGAGCATCGCCTGTCTTACGTGTGCGAGCAGGAGGGCTTCGATTACGACGACGAGGCACTCGCCATTGTGGCGCGCCATGCCAAGGGCGGTATGCGCGACGCGCTTTCCACGCTGGAGCAGCTGAGCGTCTTTGGCAACGGTTCTGTGCATGCGGACGACGCCCGCTCGCTTTTGGGCGAGGTTTCGGACCAGATTCTGGGCGAGTTTTCCCGCGCCATTGCCGATCGCGATGTTGCCGAGCTCTATGGACTGATCCGTGCGCAGGTCGAGGAGGGCAATGACCTGCTGGAGCTGACGCGCGACCTGGTGGCGCATGTGCGCGACGTGTACGTTGCCTGCGTTGCCGGTGCCCGTGCCGAGCTGTTTGAGGGCGGCTCCGAGCAGGCCGAGGCGCTTGCTGCCGAGGCCGCTGCCTTTGGCGAGCATCCTGCCGATCGTTTGGCTCGCGTGCTGACGGTGCTCGATGATGCCGCCTTGGAGATGAGGGG
>CABQZS010000183.1 GCA_902468695.1 uncultured Collinsella sp. | reverse complement strand
TGAGGCTGCGCTGGGTAGCGACGTGCTCGGTAGCCGCGCCTATGCCGAGGAACTGGCCGACCGCGAGGCCGAGGAAGCCGCCGCGCAGGCAGCAGAAGCCGAAGCGGCAGAAGCAGAGGCCATGGAAACCCCCGAGCCCGAGCTCGACGAATACGGCATCGCCATTGAGGACAACGACCAACAGGCGACTCCCGCGCAAGATGCCGCCGAGGCCAACGTATCTGCCCCAGCCGAGCCCCGCACTGCCCGCGTTCTCGAGGTCGGCTGCGGCACGGGCTGCATTTCGCTCTCCCTTGCCTGGGAGCGCCGCGGGCACGTTACCTGCACTGCTACCGATATCGAGCCGCGCGCCATCGACCTGGCCACCAAAAACCGCGATGCGCTTGGCCTCACGTCCGACGAGGTCGCCTTCAGCCTCACAAACCTGGTGAGCTCCATTCCCCGCGAAGAGTGGGGCACCTTTGACGTACTCGTCTCCAACCCGCCCTACATCCCCACCGATGTCATGCGCTCGCTGCCGCATGAGGTCAAGGACTTTGAGCCCGATCTGGCGCTCGAGGGCGGTGCCGACGGTCTCGATATCTTCCGCCGCCTGCTCAACGCGGCGCCCTACATGCTGCGTGCCGGCGGCCTGTTTGCCTGCGAGCTCTACGAGGGCGCGCTCGACGCCGCGGCCGAGCTCTGTCGTCAAGCAGGCCTTTCGGACGTGCGTATCGTCCACGACCTCACCGATCGTCCCCGCATCGTTCGAGCCATCGTCACCGAGCCCAAACAGCGTATTTAAGCTGAATAAATAGACATTTGCTCAAGTTTGTCCTTGCAATATACCGTAATACTTCTACTATAGAAGGAGAAAGGTATGTCAAATCAGCTGCATCGGTACCGTATCGTGCTTGATTACATTGAACCTTGGCTTGATGAGCAGGATGAAGCTACGCTGAAGCAGATTTATGCAGACCTTTTGGTGCTCGAGAAGGAAGGTCCCAGCCTTGGTCGTCCGCTGGTTGACCGCGTAAAGGGCTCGAAGCTTCATCATTTAAAGGAGCTGAGAGTGACGTCGTGTGGTGGGCAGGTGATTCGCATCCTCTTCGCCTTTGACCCCAAGCGCCAGGCGGTATTGCTATTGGCGGGTGATAAGTCGCGAGCGGGATCGTCAAGGGCAAAATGGAACGGTTGGTATGCGATCAACATTCCAAGGGCCGAGCAAATATACCGTCGCCACGTAAGGAGGCTCGATCGAGATGGAACTGCATGAGTATATGGAATCTCGCGGGATAACACGCGACTCCATTACCGCCGAGCAGGAGAGGACTCGCGATCGTATCGAAGCCTATAAGCTTGCTCAGATTCGCAGGTTAAAAGATCTAACACAGGCGTCGGTCGCCCAGTCGATGGGCGTTTCTCAAAAACGTGTATCCGAGCTCGAGCGTGGGGAGTTGGGTTCGATGAGGCTCGACACGCTGAGCAGGTACGCAGAGAGCCTCGGCGGAAAACTGGTTGCAAGCATCGAGTTTCCCGATCGTACCGTTACGCTTGCGCGCTAAAAATCTTCAATTAACCCCCTCACTTTCACCGACTACTAAAGCCGCTCACCAAACCAACATGCGCTCTGGGCAAATAGGTTGAACGTTTCGTGCGAGAATGCCCCACAGTAAACAAACTTGCACCAGAGCGTAAGGGGCTGGCATACACATGCAGACGGTCTATCGGGTATACGAGGGAGCGCGCGAGCCGCATCGGCTCGCCGTCGAGCGTACGGCCGAGGTGCTCGGCCGCGGCG
>CABQZS010000182.1 GCA_902468695.1 uncultured Collinsella sp. | reverse complement strand
GGCCGCGGGGGCGTTCAGCTAACTGCGGGAATGGCCTATTTGCTCAATGTGTTCGGCTGAGATCGGAAATCAACCGGTTTGATGTTATTGCATTTGGTACGGCGAAAGCATGGCCCGTTGCGAGCAGCTCGCGAACCAAACCGACACGAGCGCGAACATGAAGCCGTTGGCAAAACCGTTGGCAAACTGCATCGCACCGCGCTTCCACCACAGCAGGCTGCGATGAAGCACACCGTCCGAAAGCACCATGAACAGGCCCATGGTAAACGGAATAAAGCACATCACGGCAAAGGCCGAGAACACGCCCGAGATGGCCGAGAGTACCAAAAACGGCGCCACGATGCCCATCAGGTAAAAACCGGTACGAGCTTTGCCTTCCAAGCGCTCGGCCTCAACATGGGCGCGGCCGACCAGATCGCCGCCCGCGGCACCGTTGGTGCCAGCATGACCCATGCCGCCAATGCGGACCTCGTCGCCATCGTGCGTGCCGGCAGGAAACTCAATCGTCTGCTCGGAGGTTACGCGAGTACGACCGCTGCCGCCGCAATCAGGGCAGGGGTCGGCCACGACCTTACCGGAACCGCCGCACTCGGGGCAGACCGACTGGAACGTGCCCGCACCAAACAGGAAGGACAGGTCGACGTCGATGTGGCCGCGGCCACCGCAGCTCGGACAGGTATGGGCATGCTCAGACGAAACGGAGCCCGAGCCGCCGCAGTGACCACAAGTATCGAAGCGCGTGTAGCGTACGGTCTTGCGGGCACCGCCCTTGGCCTCCTTGGCGTCGAGTTTGATATCGACGACCACGTTGGCGCCGTTCTCGGGATTGTAGGCAGCCTGCCCACGACGCTGCTGGCCCCAGGCACCGCCAAAGGGAAAGCCGCCCTCAAAGGGATTGCCATAGCCCGTGCTGCCGGCGTAGCCGCCACCATAGGGCGAAGCCGTAGGAGCACCGGCAAAGGGATTGCCAGAACGCATGGCGTCGTAGCGCGCACGTTTTTGCTCATCCGAAAGCACGGCGTAGGCCTCGGAAACCTCTTTAAACTTTTCCTCGGCATCCGGCTCTTTGTTGACGTCCGGATGGAGCTTGCGGGCCTTTTGCTGGAAGGCCTTTTGAATATCACGCGAGGTGGCGTCCTTGGAGACACCCAGAATCTCGTAGTAATCTTTTTCGTTCATCGTCGCCATGCGCGGCAACCTCCTGCTCACAGCAGCGTATATATTCCGGTAATTCTACCCGAGCGGCCTAAGCTAGATCCCAAAACAGCTCGAACAGAACATTTCCATCGAGCCAGCCCAGGTGTGTCGGCGCTAAACGAGCTCGAACATGGCCCGCGACGACATCTGCCGAAGTGAAGGGTCCCTCATGGACCCCGAGCGTCTCGGGCACCCAAGTGGCAAGACCCAATTCAAGCGCGCGATCACAGGCAGCTGCCAGCTCATCCGCTGGGATGACGCAAGCTGCACGAACCAACAGGTCGGACGCAACACCGCCCGTCATGCGACAAGACAGCATCAGGTCTTCAGCCGCAGCCTCACGCTGCGACAGATATTCGGCCTCGAACGCCGTCGCGTCATCGTCACGTTGCACCAGACGCACGCGGTACGAATCGCCTCGAGAAGACACGCCGGGGAACAAACCTGCAAGACGATCGAAATCCTCGGCATCGAGCATGCCCGCGGCAGAGTGACCCAGGCCCAGGTAGCCCTGGCCGGTCCAGTAGGCAATGTTATGGGCGCACTCATGTCCGTCGAGCGCATAGCTTGCCACCTCATACGGGTGATAGCCGGCCGCACCCAGACGCTCACGCGCCACATCCATGCACGAAGCTTGAAAATCCTCGTCGGGCTCGACCGACTCGTCGCGGCATGCCATGCGATAAAGGGGAGTCCCCTCCTCAAGCGTGAGCGGGTAGACCGACACATGATGCGGAGCCGCCGCCAGCACGCCATCGAGCGTGCGCCTCCAACTCGTTGCGGTCTGCCCGGGAAGTCCGCACATAAGGTCGCACGACACGTCAAGCCCAGCGTTCTTGACTGTCGCGATGGCGGCGAGCGCCCGATCGGCATCGTGAATACGGCCGATAGCGGTAAGTTCGATGTTATCGAGCGTTTGCACGCCCAGAGAGACGCGTGTGACACCAACCTTGGCAAGCGCAGCGGCAAGCTCGGCGGTCAGCGACTCGGGATTGGCCTCGCAGGTAAACTCAACGGGGGCGCACCACGCACGAATACGCCGCGCCAGCTCCACCAGGCGCTCCCCCGCCAGCGACGGCGTACCACCGCCAACATAGACGGTGCGGATCTGTTCAAGGGCCCCAGCCTTGCCAAAAGCATCGAGGCGCGCGAACAACTGCTCAAAATAGACATCGAGCGCAGCGCTCAGGTCGCACGGAGCAAAACTGCGCGAGTCAAAGTCGCAGTACCGGCACTTTTGGGCGCAAAACGGCACGTGCACGTACAGCGCGGTAACGGCCACCCTTAAGCCTCCAGCGGATGTGGAGGCACCGATTCGCCGGCGGCAAGGGCAGCCTCGCAGGCCACCACATCGCGCTCGATCTCATCGACCAGCGCCATAAACTCCTCGTAAGTGGAACAGCGCACCACATGGGCACGCCAAGCGGCGGCATGAGGCATGCCTTTTAAGTACCAGCTTGCGTACGTGCGGGCACGCGACATGAGCGGCAGGAGCTCATGCGTCAGCGTTAGGTGCTCACGCAGGGCGTCCAGGCGCTCGACGGAGCTGCGTGCCGGCACCGGTATGCCATCGAGCGCAAGGGCGCGAGCATCACCAAAAACCCAGGGGTTTCCGTAGATGCCGCGTGCGATAAACACCGCGCTGGCACCCGAGCTGCGCAGATGCTCTGCGGCATCCTCGGCGGTAAACACGTCGCCCGAACCGATAACGGGAATCTCGACGGCATCGGCCACCTCATCGACGACCGACCAATCGGCCTGGCCCGTGTAGAGCTGCGTGGCGCAACGACCATGCACGGCGACTGCGGCAGCCCCTGCGCCCTCAAGCATCTGGGCAAACGTCGCGGCATTGCGGTCCTCGGCATAAAAGCCTTTGCGAATCTTGACGGTCACGGGCACATGCGCCGCGCCCACCGCCGCCTCGACGATTTTCTCGGCCAAATCGGGCGTGCGCATAAGGGCCGAGCCCTCGCCCTTGGTGACAACCTTACGGGCGGGACATGCCATATTGATGTCGATGAGCGACAGGCGATCGCCAACGCGCTCCTCGACGGCGGCGACGGCGCTCGCAAACTGATCGGGCTTGGAGCCAAAGAGCTGCACGCAAATCTGCTGCTCCTCGTCGGCCGGTAGCACCAGGCGCCAGGTCTTGTTGCTGGCATAGGCTAGGCCTGCGACGCTTACCATCTCGCTGTAGGCAAGGTTGGCACCGCGGCGGCGACACATGATGCGGTAGGCAGGGTCGGTCACGCCCGCCATGGGAGCCATAAGGAACGGCTGCTCGGCATAGGCGCCCAGCAGCCGCTTGCTGTATTCGGAAAGCGCCATAGACCTACTCGTCCACCTTGAGGATCGCCATAAAGGCCTCCTGCGGGACCTCGACCGATCCGATGGCCTTCATGCGCTTCTTGCCCTCTTTCTGCTTCTCGAGCAGCTTGCGCTTACGCGAGATATCGCCGCCGTAGCACTTAGCAAGCACGTCCTTGCGACGCGCCTTGACGGTGGAGCGGGCAATGATCTTGTTGCCGATAGCACCCTGGATGGGCACCTCGAACAGCTGACGCGGGATGATCTCCTTAAGCTTGTCGCATAGGCCACGGGCCAGACCATAGGCCTTGTCCTTGTGGACGATAAACGACAGCGCGTCCACCTCGTCGCCCGAAAGCAAGATGTCGAGCTTCACAAGCTCGGATGGACGATACTCATTGAACTCGTAGTCGAGCGAGGCATAGCCCTTGGTGCGACTCTTGAGCTGGTCAAAGAAGTCCAAGATGAGCTCGGCAAGCGGCATATCGAAGCGCATCTCGACCGATTTGCTCGTCAGGTGGATCATGTCGGTCGTGACGCCGCGGTGATCGATGGCGAGCTGCATGACGGCGCCCGTGTACTCAGGCGGGCAGATGATCTTTGCCTTGAGGTAGGGTTCCTCGATACGCTCGATGCGCGTGGCCTCGGGCAGGTCCTGCGGGCTGCGGACATCGATCATCTCGCCGTCGGTCTTGTAGACGTGATAGTCGACCGAGGGACTCGTGGCAATAAGGTCAAGGTTGAACTCGCGCTCCAGGCGTTCCTTGACGACTTCCATATGCAGCAGGCCCAAGAAGCCCACGCGGAAACCAAAGCCGAGCGCCACCGAGGTCTCGGGCTCCCACACCAACGACGGGTCGTTGACGTGCAGCTTATCGAGCGCGTCGCGCAGGTTCTCGTAATCCTTGTTGTCGATCGGGAACAGGCCCGTATAGACCATGGGCTTGGCCTCGCGGTAGCCGGGAAGCGGCTCGGGGCAGGGATTCGACGCCCACGTGAGGGTATCGCCCACGCGAACGGCCTCGGGATCCTTCAGACCCGTGACCACGTATCCGACCTCGCCGACGGTCAGAGCATCGACCGGCGTCTCGGCGGGACGCTTGACGCCCACGCCGTCGACCAAAAAGTCGCCCTCTGCCTGCATCATGCGCAGGGTATCGCCCTTTTTGATGGAGCCGTCAAAGACGCGCACCGTGGCGACGACGCCACGATACTCGTCGAAGTACGAATCCAGAATGAGTGCCTTGAGCGGCGCGTTCGCATCGCCCTTGGGCGGAGAGATCAAAAAGACAATGGACTCCAGCAGATCATGGATGCCCTCGCCGGTCTTGCCCGAGACACACACGGCATCATCGGCAGGAATCGCCAGGTCATCCTCGATCTCGGTCTTAACCTCATCGGGATGGGCCGAGGGCAGGTCGATCTTGTTGATGGCCGGCACAATGTCCAGATTGGCGTTCATGGCGAGCGTCGCGTTGGAGACGGTCTGCGCCTCGACGCCCTGCGTGGCGTCGACAACGAGCACCGCGCCCTCACAGGCTGCCAGCGAGCGCGAGACCTCATAGGTAAAGTCCACGTGGCCCGGCGTATCGATCAGATTGAACTGATACGTCTCGCCATCGTCGGCGTCATAGGACACGCGAACGGCATTGGACTTGATCGTGATGCCGCGCTCGCGCTCGATATCCATGGTGTCGAGCAGCTGCGACTCCATGTCGCGTTCGTCGACGGTATGGGTGAGCTCGAGGATGCGATCGCTGATCGTGGACTTGCCATGGTCGATGTGCGCAACGATTGAGAAGTTGCGGATGTGGGAAATGTCAATTGAAGTATTCATGCGGACTATCTTACCCGAGCGGTATAAAAAATGGAGCCTGTTCCATAAAACAGGCTCCATTTATGCGCGTAATCTGTGTGGTGTGAAATTTACAACTTAGGCGTTGATGCTGTTCACGAGCTTGGCAAGACCGGACTTGCGGTTGGAAGCCTGGTTCTTGTGGATAACATGCTTGGCGGCAGCCATGTCGAGACGCTTGGTGACGGTCTTGAGGGCAGCCTGGGCCTTCTCGGCGTCGCCCTCGGCGACGGCGGACTGGACGTGCTTGGTCAGCGTCTTGAGCTCGGACTTGACAGCCTTGTTACGCATGCGAGCTGCCTCATTGGTGCGGATACGCTTCTTCTGAGACTTGATGTTTGCCACTTCTGGAGTTCCTTTCGAGTTCCTTGCAAAAAATGTATGACACCTCTGAGACACGGTGAGGTCATGCAAGCGCCTACTATAGCACGCTCCCCCTCAAAGGGATAGAACGAATTTGTCAAATAGGCAGGTATCATCACGATTTTCTCAAGATGTTCGTAATCCAGAGCAAAAGCGCGGTCTCAGAATCGGCCGAGCCCTTCAGTGCGAGCTCCACATCGACCGCGCCCTCGAGCGCTGCGACGAGCTCTGCCATCGAAAAGCGACGTGCCCAGGTCAGGTGATTCTTGACCTGCCAGGACTGGAGCTTAAGTGTTGCGGCCAGCTCACGACCCTGTCCGCGCGCATCGAGCGCCTTGGCAACGATAAGCTCGCGGATGCGGCCGCACAGCAATGTGTAAGTCCACACGTAGCTCTTGGCGGGCAGTAGATTGAAGAGCTCGAGCGAGCGGCGCATGTCACGGGCCGAGACCGCATTGAGAAAGTCCCAGGGTTGAACCTCGGCCGTACGCACGATCCAGCGCTCCACATCGGCAAGCTCAATTTGCGGCGCCTCGACCATCTGTGCAAGCTTGGCCAAGTCGTTATCGAGCATGCGAGTGTTTTCACCCGAACGCGAAACGAGTTCCTCGGCGGCCGCCGTCGAGATCGACTTGCCGTGCTGCGTCGCAATCTGCTGCACGCGGCGCGGAAGCTCCCAGCGCTTGGTGCCGGAGCAATCGATCACGGCCTTCTTGTCGATCTTGGCGATCGCCTTATACAGGCGCGTGTTCTTGGCAAGCGAGTCGGCGATGATGAGGCAAACCGTTGTGGGGCTGGGACTCGCCAGATAGTCGACAAGCGGCTCGGAGATCGCTTTGGCGAGTTTTGAGCAGCCGTCAAGGATTACCAGGCGAAACTCACTGCCCATCGGAAAGGTGTTGAGCGATCCGATAATCGACTCGATATCGGGGTCTTTGGTCATATCGCGCTCGTCGAGGTTGAACTCGACCATGCCCGTCTTTTCCAGACGCGCTTTCATACGCGAGACGGCGTGATCGCGCTTGACTCCGTCGGTACCGACGATCAGATATGCCGGCAGCAGACCGGTTTCGGACATTGCGCTCCCCTCCCGCAGACTCTCGAATTCGTACCGTGCCATTTTAGCCCAGGGGCCCACCGCGCGCCAACGATGTCATCACGGTCGCTGGCATCGCATCGCAAAGCCATTCGCACTCGGCGTGACGGTAATGTCGCCGTGCTCGATCGTGCATGCGAACGCGCCGCCCGCTTCCTTAACGGCATCGATGCAGGCATCGGACGGATGACCGTATCGATTCCCCTCGCCCGCGCTCGCAAGGGAAAGCTCGGGCTTCAGAACGTCCAGCAACTCATCATCGACTGAAACCTTGGAGCCGTGATGGCCAAGTTTAAGGACATCGATATCCCCCACCTCCTGTACGAATTCCTGTTCTTGGTCGAGCTCGGCATCACCGGTGAGGAGTATGCGCAAGCTCTTGCCTTCCTGAACATAAGAAAGCAGCAGGACAAGCGAGTCCTCATTTCCCTCGCCATCCACGGACTCGAATGGCCACATCACGCGGGCGCAAAATGAGCCGATGTCGACTGTATCCCCACGGCGCACCTGCCGATACTCCACGCCAGGTCGGTTCAATACCTCGGCAGGAGCATCCTCCAGCGCATCCGCCGCCACGGCAATCGTTCCGACCGAAAACTGTTCGAGCACGGCAGGCAGACCACCCCAGTGGTCCTCGTCCCAATGCGTCACAAAGACGGCATCGATGTGGTGCACGTTATTGCGAACCAACGCCGCCACCACACGCTCGTCGAGCCCGCAGTCGACGAGCGCTACTGCGCCGCCCTGGCGGATAAGAATCGCATCGGCCTGGCCAACATCGAGCACCGTCACCGCAGGCGGCGCGTATCGGTCCCAATAGACGTACGGAATCGCAGCCAAGAGCACCAGGCATGCAAGCCCCACCGCCATAGGACGCGCACGGGGACGCGGCCACCAGACCAGCAGAACCGCCAGCAAACACGGCACTAGGTAAATCCACATGCTATCGGGCGGCACGCTCACAGATGCACCCGGCACGGCGGCAAACAGCTGCTCGAAGAACAGCGCGCAACGGGCGGCAATCATGGGCACAACGAGCGCCCAAGTCCGCAACGGTGCCACGAGCGAAAAGGGAACCAGCACGATGGACACAGCAAGCAGTACGCTCACCACCGGACCGATGACCGCATTTGCCAGCGGAGCAATGAGCGAGAACGTACCGAAGGCAGGAATGGTAATGGGGAGCGTCGCCAACTGCGAGCACAGTGTGACGGAAAGCATGCTGGCAACGCCCGATGGCACACCCAGCTCACCCAAAGCGTAGGTGGCGTACGGGCAAAAGCACAGGATGGCAAAGACGCTGGCACATGAAAGCTGAAAGCCCATCTCGAACAGCACCGTCGGCCGCAGTAACACAAAGATGGACATGGTTGCGAAGAGTGCCGATGCGCCGTGCCGGCGACGCCCCGCGCCGTTTACGACAAGCGTCGTGAACACCATGCAGCACGCGCGCACGGCCGAGGGAGACGCGCCCGTAAAGGCAGCGTAGCCCACAAGTGTTACCGCCAATATCGCCCGCTGAAGACCACGTGAGCACCGAGTCTTTTGCAATACACCCTCGATTACAAACCCCACGATAGCCAAATGGCTGCCCGAGACGGCGATGAGATGCGCCGTTCCCGTCACCGAAAACCAGTCGCCCGCCGGCTGGGCGCGCAGCTCGGCCGAACGACCGCAGACGACACCGGCTATGAGCGCACGCGCCGGGTCGGTCGCAGGCGCGATGGACGCAAGCAGCCCATTTCGCAGCCGAAGCAGCGGCCCCGGAGAGCCCTCATCGACCGACACAATCCGAACGGCTTTTACCTTGCGCACCTCGCCTCGGAGCACGCGCGATCGTCCATATGCATCGTTCTCAAAACGTGAAACGCGACCGATAACACGTGCGTGCGCCCCGACCTTGAGCTCGCGGTCACACGATAGGCGAACCGTTGCCAAGTTCTTACCGTCCGCGCGCGCCTCGCAGGTATAGGAATACACGTCGTCGTTTATGGATGGATCACCCTGCACGACAAACTCGAGGCTGCTTGCCGCTCGACCGTCGAGAGCCTTCGAGGCGCTTAGCGCGCCCACAGCCCACCACGCCGAGACGACCGCTCCCACCACGAGACCGACGGACGCGGCATACAGCCACCGCTCCCAAGGGGCAAGCCGCGCACAAGATTGAGCCAGCACAACGAATACCGCCGCCGCGACGGGAATGGCCCATAGCGGCCCGACCGCCGGCGCCTGCTCCCTCAGCAGCGCATCAGCGGCCACGTTGAGCACCAAGGCGCAGCTCATGCACATGCCGGCACACAGGGCCATCGTCCACGGTATCAGGGGTCGCGGAGGCATCACATGCTCGCGCTCGGTCGCACTCATACGCAGATGCAATCTTTGATTTTGGCAAGCTTCTTCTCGCCGATTCCCGACACACGCATCAGATCGTCAACCGAGGCAAAAGCACCGTTCTTTGTCCGCTCATCGATAATCGACTGGGCCATGGAGGGGCCGATGCCCGAAAGCGTCTGCAGCTCTGCCGCGCTTGCCGTATTGATGTTTACTAGACCTGTTGCGCCACTCACGTCCGATGATGCGAAAGCCCCACCATCAACACCGGCTTCCGCAATGGACGCCTGCTGCTCCCCTACCGTTGGAACGTAAATCTTCTGTCCATCGACGACCTTAGATGCCCGATTGAGCCCCGTAACGTCTGCCTCGGGCGCCAGCCCGCCGGCGGCATCAATCGCCTGAGCCACCCGCGCGCCGTCCTTGAGACGATATACACCGGGCGACACAACGGCGCCATCGACATCGACATAGACCTCTGCCGCGGCAGACGCCTTAGACGAAGAACCTTCGGATGTCTTTCCGCTCGAGGCATCACCGGATCCCGGCTCCACCAACGAGCCCGGACCGTCAGTGCGCTCAAACGACACGCCACCGGCACCGCCGCCAAGGTTCGCCATCGCCAGTCCACTCGCCATCGCAATGACGACCAGTATCGCCATCACCACTGCCTTATGACCGAGTAGCTTGCCCGCCCAGCGGTCCATCTTTTTGACCCGTTCGTGTTGTTCGCGCTGCGCCATAGCAAAACCTCCCAACAACATCGTGTCAGGAAAAGAGCCCTGCAACAGCCACGCTCCAAAACCGGTTTTAGCGGTCAAACCAAAAACCGACCAAAACCTTGCACAAATCTGTCCATTTATTCAGGCACACGTCAGCAAATGAACACTTAGCCGCAAAATGCCCAGATAGCAAAAGACCGACGATGCAGACGCATCGTCGGTCTATGCACAAAATTACTCGTGATCTTGGTAAATCTCACGCGGAGCAAGCTCCGAATGTTTGCGTTTTAAGGTCTTAGGGGCCTTATACGTGTTGCTCTCGAAGTCAATGTACTCGGTCTGCTTGAGCAGGCGCTCGATCATCTCCTCGTGATCGAACAACTCCCACGCCTCATGCACGGCATCGAGTTTGGCGTGCGTCTCGGGGCGGCGCGGCATAAAGAGCGTGCAGCAGTCGGGAGCGGCCTCGGTCGAGATATCGAAGGTACCGATCTCTTCGGCACGCGCGATGATCTCCTGCTTGTCCGAACCGATAAGAGGACGGAACACGGGGATCTTCACGGCCTCGTTAACGGCCATGATATTCTCAAGCGTTTGGGAGGCAACCTGTCCAAGCGATTCGCCCGTCACGATGGCCTTGGCGCCCTCGATGTGTGCAATGCGCTCGGCAACCGAATACATAATGCGGCGATACATGATCACGCGCAGGTTGCTGGGACAGGTGACCGAAATCTCACGCTGGCAGTCGCCAAACGGCACCACGTACAGGCGGCCGATCTGGACACCCGGCTCAAGCGCACGGATGATGTCCTGCACCAAATACTCGCTCGTGTCGGGCGTCTGCGGACGACCTGAGAAATGTACCGGCACGCACACCGCGCCGCGACGCGCGAGCATCCAGGTCGCCACCGGAGAATCAATACCCGACGACAGCAGCGTCACGACCTTGCCGGCAGAACCCACCGGCAAACCGCCCACGCCGCGCTCGGAGCGCGCGTACACATAAACGCTACCCTGGACCACCAGTACGTGCACCATCGCATCGGGGTCGTGCATTTGAACCTTTTTATCGGGGAAGGCCTCACACAGCACCTCGCCCACCTGACGGTTGATGTCAATCGAGGTGAGCTCATAGTCAGTATTGGAGCGCTTGGCGTGCACCTTAAACGAATCGAAGGAACCAAACTCGCGCAGCGCCTTGACGGCGGCGGCGCAGTACTCCTGCGGGTCGCGGTTCGTGTGATACGCCAAAGACACACGAGCAACGCCGGGAACGGTGCGAATGACACGCGCCGCCTCGTCGGCCTGATGCTCGTTAAAGGTCACGAGGATATAACCGGAAATTCGAGACACGGCATTCACGGAAAAGGCGGCCAAGGCCGCCTTGATGTTATCCATGAGGATATGCTCAAAATGTGCGCGGTTCTTACCCTTCAGTCCAACCTCGTGATAGTGGACCAGGCAGACGCGAGCCGCCATTTAGGCTTCAGCAACCTTGTGGCCGAGCGCCTTCTCGTAACGGGCCTCGTCGTAAGAGATGTCGCCGTCGACAATCTCGTCCATAGCCATCGAGATGGTATCGGCACCGGAAAGCCCGATGGTGATGTCATCGACATCCTGGACGGCAAGCACGCGGTTGTGCTGGCCACGCAGCATGCTATTGATGTCGCAGGCGCGCTTGGAGGCAAGCGAAGCGAGCAGGAAGCGGTTGTGATCGGTCTTCTCCAGAAGATCGTCAATGCAAGGCTTTACAACGGACACGGACCTCAGATCCTTTCATGCATATCGAGAACGCGAACGAGCTCATCGGTCGCGCGGTCGAGATCGTCATTAACCACGACGTCGTCGTAGTGGTCGGCAAGGGCAAGCTCATCGGCGGCGTTTGCCATACGCAGCTCAATCGTCTCGGGCGTCTCGGTACCGCGACCGACTAGACGCTCGCGGAGCACCTCAAGCGAAGGCGGCTTGATAAAGATCAGCACGGCCTCGGGGAAACGCTCCTTCACCTGCAGGGCGCCCTGGACATCGATCTCCAAAATCAGAGACGAGCCCGAGGCAAGCTTGGATGTGACCTCGCTCACCAACGTGCCGTAGCAGTTACCGTGGACCTCGGCCCACTCAACAAACTCACCGTTTGCCACGCGGCGGTCGAACTCCTCGCGCGTCAGAAAAAAGTAGTTGACGCCGTCGACCTCACCTTTGCGTGGTGCTCGCGTGGTAGCCGAAACCGTCAGGCCCAGGTTCGAGCGGCGCTCGCGCACACGAGTGACGAGCGTACCCTTGCCTGCGCCTGACGGTCCAGAAATCACAAAGAGCTTGGAATCCTGAGCGCTCACTTATTTGGTCAGCTGCTCGAGGAGCTGCTCGCGCTGACGGACGCCGAGGCCCTGGACGCGACGGGTAGCGGAGATACCGAGCTCCTCCATGATCTTGGCGGCCTTGGCCTTGCCATAACCAGGGAGAGACTCGATGAGGGTGGAAACCTTCATACGGGAAGCGATGGGGTCATCGGAGTTGAGCACGGACTCGAGGGACTTCTCGCCCTTCTTGATCTGCTCGCGAAGCTCAGCGCGGGCGTGACGTGCGGCAGCAGCCTTCTCAAGAGCCTGCTTGCGCTGCTCGTCGGTAAGCTGAGGGAGTGCCATTCGTACCTCCAAATAGTTGGGTTATATCTGATTCAATAATTGGCATTTTAGCACGTAGAACGTACAAAATGCCCAATCGCGGGTCCATAGGTTAGACGATACCCGCAAAAAGTGCAATATACTGCGCCCAAAGTTAAGCCCCTGACCTGCGATTCCACACAAAGGATGGGAAAGTTTACGCAGGCACAGGGGCTATTTTGTACTAATGAGACCCAAAAGTGGTGACTTAGGGGAATCTTTTACGCGACGTTTTCGACCAGCTCGGCGACGATGGCGTCAAAGGCGGCAACCGGATCGTCGGCACCGGTGATGGGACGGCCCACCACAATGTGGCTTGCGCCGCGCTCGATAGCCTGGGAAGGCGTCGCCACGCGAGACTGGTCACCAAGGGCGGCACCCACCGGACGCACACCCGGAGTCACGATCAGGGCATCGGGACCCAGCAGCTCACGCATGTCGTGAGCCTCCATCGGCGAGCACACGATACCGTCGATGCCGTTGGCCTGAGCGAGCTTTGCCAGGCGGGCGGCCTCCTCGGCCACGGGCGACTCGACGCCGATCTCGCTCAAGGCATCCTGGTTCATGCTCGTGAGCACGGTGATGGCGACGAGCTTGGCGCGGTC
>CABQZS010000181.1 GCA_902468695.1 uncultured Collinsella sp. | reverse complement strand
TGCCGGAGCTGCGGGTAATGCCGGCGCGGGCCGCAGCCGTGCTCGCAAGGGCGGCGACCTGTCGCTGACCGTCGATGTGACGGCTGAGGACGCGTTTCGCGGCGTGACGCACAAGGTCACCTATCGCATTCCCTCGACAGGCGAGCAGCAGACCATTACGGTCTCGGTGCCTGCGGGTGCGGTCGACGGCGGCAAGCTGCGCTACAAGCGTCGCGGCGAGTATGGCGTTGCCGGAGGCGAGCGCGGCGACCTGGTCGTGACCACGCACGTGGAGGAGCACCCGCTGTTTAAGCGTAAAGGTGCCGACGTGACCATGGAGGTACCGGTCTCGGTCTACGAGGCGGCGCTCGGCTGCACGGTGGATGTGCCCACACCTGGCGGTGCGACGGTTCGTCTGAAGGTGCCCGCGGGTACCCAGACAGGCAAGAAGTTCCGCTTTAAGGAGATGGGCGCGCCCGATGTTAAGCACCGTGGCCGTACAGGCGCGCTGCTCGTCGAGATCAAGGTGCAGGTTCCCACGAACCTGTCCGATGACGAGCGCGATGCCATGTCCAGGCTGCGTGAGGCCGACACGCGCGACTATCGCGAGAAGGTCAACCGTTACAAGGCGACGTACTAGTTGGGCCGCGCGGTCCACGGGTTGGCCGCAGGCTTATGATGGACGATAACGAGACGGAAAGGGGTCAGGTAGCATGGCCGAGGACAATAGGAACAAACCGCTGTACATGATCAGCGTGGCGGCCGAGCTGACCGGCATGCATCCGCAGACTCTGCGCGTCTACGAGTCCAAGGGCCTGGTGAACCCCCAGCGCTCGGGCGGCAACACGCGTCTGTATTCGCGTGCCGATATCGAGCGCCTGGAGCTCATCAACCAGCTGACCGACGAGGGCATCAACCTTGCCGGCGTGGTGCGCATCCTTGATATGAAGGAGCGTGCCGAGGAGCGCGAGCGCGAGAATGAAAAGCTCCGTGCTCGCGTGCGCCAGCTCGAGGATGAGCTGCACGAATACAAGATGCAGAAGAAGATCACCGCCCTGGCCCCGCGCGACGGCTCAGTCAACCCCGAGCAAGTCATGCGCAAGCTTTTGGGCGCAGGCGGGGATCTCTAGGTTACGGCGTTTTACCAAACGCCGTAACCGGCCGACGCTGCGCGCCGCCCAGGGCGACAATTTGTCATTCAAAAGGCGAGGCATGACCAGAAGGTCAATGCCTCGCCTTTTTCATGCCAACTTGTTCGCCCTGGACGTCGCTCGCTGTCCGTCCTCTACCTGCGGCGTTGCCTTGCTCCGGATGCGGTAGTCATTGGGGACGTTCTTAAATGAGTGGTCAAGGGGGACACTCTTGCGGTATTTGGCACTTGGGGACGTTCCTTATGTGCCGGCACTTTGGGACACTCCTTGTCAAGAGATTGGCGAAAGATGCTTGTCATGTACTTTACTGAGATAAAGTGAACGTGCAGATTCGCAACCCACTCGCAACCGTTCTATGGCACGATATTGAACGAATGTATGCTATGAGCCCAAATCTTTTGGGCAGAGTGGGAGACAGTATGGTCAAGCTGTACGAGGACGGCATCTACCTGCGCGGTGGCAGCGAGGTTGTGCCTGCGGCCGAGGCTGCCGAGCGCGGCATTACGCAGACGCCCGAGGATGCCAAGCGCGGCACCATCGCGTATTCGATCCTTCAGGCACACAATACGTCTGGCAACCCCGAGGCGCTTAAGATTCGCTTCGATGCCATGGCGAGCCACGACATCACCTTTGTCGGCATCATCCAGACGGCGCGCGCCTCGGGCATGGAGCAGTTCCCGCTGCCCTACGTGCTCACCAACTGCCATAACTCGCTGTGCGCCGTGGGCGGCACCATCAACGAGGATGACCACGTCTTTGGCCTTTCCGCGGCCAAGAAGTACGGCGGCATCTTCGTCCCGCCGCATATCGCTGTCATCCACTCCTTTATGCGTGAGAACTTTGCCGGTTGCGGCAAGATGATTCTGGGCTCCGACTCGCACACCCGCTACGGCGCCCTGGGTACCATGGCCGTGGGCGAGGGCGGCGGCGAGCTGGCCAAGCAGCTGTTGCGCGACACCTACGACGTTGCCTATCCCGGCGTCGTCGCCATCTACCTCACGGGCGCCCCGCGCCCCGGCGTCGGCCCGCACGATGTGGCGCTCGCCATCATCCGCGCCGTCTTTGCCAAGGGCTACGTCAAGAACAAGGTAATGGAGTTCGTGGGCCCCGGCATCGCGAGCATGACGACCGACTACCGCAACGGCGTCGACGTCATGACCACCGAGACCACCTGCCAGTCGAGCATCTGGGCCACCGATGAGGACACGCGCGCGTTTTTGGCCATGCACGGCCGCGGCGACGACTACCGCGAGCTCAAGCCCGCCGATGTTGCCTACTATGACGGCTGCGTCGAGGTCGACCTGTCGAGCATCAAGCCCATGATCGCGCTGCCGTTCCATCCTTCTAACGGCTTTGAGATTGACGAGCTCAACGAGAACCTCGAGGACATCCTGCATGAGGTCGAGCTCGAGGCCGCCAAGATCGGCGAGGGCAAGACGCACTTTAGCCTGCTCGACAAGATCGTCGACGGCAAGCTGCACGTGCAGCAGGGCGTTATCGCCGGCTGCTCGGGCGGCAACTACGACTCCGTGGTCCAGGCTGCCCGCGTGCTCAAGGGCGCCAACACCGGCTGCGGCGAGTTCTCGCTGTCGGTCTATCCCACAAGCCAGCCCGTGGCGCTCGAGCTTACGCGCCGCGGCTACATTTACGACCTTATGGAGGCCGGCGCGATCGTGCGCACGGCGTTCTGCGGCCCGTGCTTCGGCGCCGGCGATACGCCTGCCAACAACGGCCTTTCGATCCGCCACACCACGCGCAACTTCCCCAATCGCGAGGGTTCCAAGCCGGGCAATGGCCAGCTGAGCGCCGTGGCTCTGATGGACGCCCGCTCCATTGCGGCGACGGCTGCCAACGGCGGCGTCCTGACGCCGGCGACCGACCTGCCCGAGGAGACGTGGGACGAGGCCTGCGAGTACACCTTTGACGACGCGCCGTACAAGAAGCGCGTGTACTGGGGCTTTGGCAAGGCCGAGCCTGCCGACGAGCTGGTCGAAGGCCCCAACATCAAGCCGTGGCCCGCGATGGAGCCTCTCGGCGATGACATCCTGCTCAAGGTGTGCTCCAAGATCATGGACCCGGTTACTACGACCGACGAGCTCATTCCTTCGGGCGAGACGAGTTCCTTCCGCTCCAACCCGCTGGGCCTGGCCGAGTTTACGCTCAGCCGCCGCGACCCTGCCTACGTGGGCCGCTCCAAGGAGGTCGACGCGGTGGAAAAGCGCCGCGTTGCCGGCGAGGCAGCGGGCGACCTGGTGGCA
>CABQZS010000180.1 GCA_902468695.1 uncultured Collinsella sp. | reverse complement strand
GGCCGTCGAGACCACGCAGCGCATACCCGTCGCGAGCGGCTCGCCCCAACAGCAGCCGGCTCCCACATACGCGCCCGCTTCACCACAGACCCCCGCTCCCAAAAAGAGCGGCACCGGGCCGCTTATCGCCGTTATCGTTGTGCTGGTGGCGATCATCATCGCCCTGGTCGTTTTCTTTGTGATCAAGCCTTTCGACAACGCCGCCACGCAGACGACTGCCGAGGTAGCTAAGCTGCACCATGACGTCGACGACGATGACCTAAAGCCTCTCGGCGATCCCAACAGCTTGTTCGACGATGATGACGATGACGACGAGGATGGCAGCGAAGCAACGCTCTCCGAGCAGAACCTCTACCGCCGACTGAGCGAATACTACGACTTGCTCGAAGACCTCGACAGCTACGTCCGTGGCTGCGCACAGAACTTCAACGGCAGCTATCTGGAAGAGGATCGAACCACCCGTCAAAATCTCGCCGACGTCGCCGAGCGCACGGAGGACACCATCGAGCAATATTACGACATCGTCGAGGACCTGGACGTCCCGACGAGCTCCAAGAACTACAGCTCCTGGAAGGACATCATCGCCCTGTACGACGACCTGGATCACCGCATTGACGCAATCTGTGATGCCTGGGAGATCAGCCTGAAATACGCCAAGCCTGCGGACCACAAGAATGAGATCGTGGCGCCGCTGTCGCGCGACAACGTGGCGGGCACCAATGACAATAAGTACCGCCTAGACTTTGAGGAGCGCTATCCCGGCGCCAAACCCGTCGAAGTGAACTAGTCGCATGCGACGTTCTCAAACGACTAGTCATTAAAGAACGTCCCCAATGACTACCTAAAAAACGAGCGAGGATCGCGGAACCCTCGCTCGTTTTTGTTTTGGGCAATGTTTCGACTGCGCCGCTACTTGTCGGCGGCTGCTTTCTTGGCAGTCGACTTCTTCGCGGTCGCCTTCTTGGCGGCAGTGGCTTTCTTAGCCGTCGTCTTCTTGGCCGCGGTCGTCTTCTTTGCCGGGCTCGCCTTGGTCGTGGTCTTACGGCCGCGGGCGGGCTTCTTCTCCTTGGTCGGACAGTCCATGTTCACGCAGATGCGCCACGGGCCGCGCGCCGTGTTGACCACCACGATGGGGGCGCCGCACTCGGGGCAGGTCTCACCCGTCGCCTCGAGCTTACCGCGCGCCGGCAGAGGATAGCTCACGCCGCAGTCATCGTAGTTGGTGCAGCGGATAAAACGCTTGCCGCTTTTTTCGCTCTTGTGCGCGATCAGATCGCCATGGCGTCCGGCCTCGGCGCACACCTTGCACTCGCCCACCTTAAGGTCGGGCTCGTAGTTGGTGGGGCACGTGGGGTTCACGCAAATCTCGAAGGCCTTCTGGCGGAACGGCTGGCACTTAATGCGCGGCGCGCCGCATTCGGGGCACACGGCCGCCTCGCCCTCGAGCGGGCTTACCTTGACGCCGCTCGGCACCGGATAGGTCACGTCACAGTCGGGCCAGCCCATGCAGCCGATAAAGCTGCCGCGGGTCTTGGCGCTCGTCTTCATAACCAGGTCCTTGCCGCACTTGGGGCAGGCACCCACGCGCGCATCGGCCGTGACGGCGTCGCTGATGGCGTCGCCCAGCTCCTGCGTATGCTTGAGTAGCTCGTCGAGCACGCCGGCCAGCAGCGCGCGCGAGTGCGTCACGACATGCTCTTCGGTATCCTCGCCACGCTCCACACGGGTCATATCGCCATCGAGCTCGCTGGTCATATCGGGGCTCGTGATGCGCGGGGCAAACTGCGTCAGCGCGTCGATGATGGCGATGCCCAGCTGGCTCGGCTCAACGGGATCATTTTTGAGATAGCGCACGGCATACAGGCGCTCGATGATGCTCGCGCGCGTGGACTTGGTACCCAGGCCGCGCTTCTCCATCTCCTGCACGAGCTTGCCCTGGCTGTAGCGCGCGGGTGGCTCGGTCTGCTTGGCCTCGAGCTTAATGTCGAACACGTCGACCGTATCGCCCTGCTCCAGCGGCGGCATCTGCTCGTCGCGCTTGAGTCCGTACGGGTACGCCTCGCGGAAACCCGGGGTCACGAGCACGTCGCCCGAAGCCACGAACGGCTCGCCGTTGACGTCGAGCTCGAGCTTGGTGTTCTCTATGGTCGCGGGCCCCATAAGCGTCGCCAGGAAGCGGCGGGCGATGAGGTCATAGAGCTTGCGCTGGCCGCCATCGAGCGTGGACGGATCGCCCTCGCCCGTGGGGTAGATAGGCGGGTGGTCGGTGGTCTCGACTTTGCCGCGCGTGGGCTTCATGGGGCCGGCAAGCACCTTTTTGCACACGGGCGCCAGCGCCGGGTTAATCTTTGCCAGGTCGCTCACCACGGCGCCCAGATCGAGCGTCGCGGGGTACACGGTGTTGTCGACACGCGGGTAGCTGATAAGGCCCGCCATGTAGAGGGACTCGGCGATGCGCATCGTACGCGCAGGCGAGATGCCCTCGGCCGCGGCGGCAGCCTGCAGCGAGGTCGTCGCAAACGGCGTGGGCGGCTGCTGCTTACGCGAGCGCTTGGTCACCGC
>CABQZS010000179.1 GCA_902468695.1 uncultured Collinsella sp. | reverse complement strand
AGCCGTGTCGTAGGCGGCGGTGGTCTGGTAGACCTTCACCTGCAGGCGACGACGGGTGGAAAGCGTGGTGCAGCCACCGGTCTCGTGCATCTCGGCCAGGACGGCATCATAGTCGGCCGGGTCGGAAATGACGGTAACGCTCGTGGCGTTCTTGGCAGCAGAGCGCAGCATGGAGGGACCGCCGATGTCAATGTGCTCGATGGCGTCCGCGAAGGTGACCTCGGGATTGGCGACGGTCTTCTCGAACTCGTACAGGTTGACGACGACTAGATCGATCAGCTTAATGCCGTGCTGAGCGGCCTCCTGCATGTGCTGCTCGGAATCGCGGCGGGCCAGCAGCGCGCCGTGAACCTTGGGGTGCAGGGTCTTAACGCGGCCGTCCATCATCTCGGGATAGCCCGTGAACTCCTCGATGGGGGTTACGGGAACGCCCGCGTCCTCGATGGCACGAGCCGTGCCGCCCGTAGAGATGATCTCGACGCCAAAGTCATCGACCAGCGTCCGTGCGAAATCGACGACGCCCGTCTTATCGGTAACCGAGATCAACGCGCGTGCGATCTTCACATCAGATCCCATGCAGTCCTCCTGTCTGGTACGCCGCCGTGCTCTGTGAGTCGGTGATACGTCGATCTGCAGCGCTCGCGCAGCGGCATTGAAAATACTGATTTAATGTAGCGCATCGAGCGCATCGATGCACCCCGCAACGGGCGCATGTGCAGAAAAAGTTTGCACGCGGAGGGGATGGGCACAGCACCGAGCACGGTGAGTTCATGGAACACAGGGGCACCATAATTAGATGCCAATGGCGTGGTAGAACTGTGCTCGATATGCATCCGCAAAAGAAAGAGGCACCATGGTCTCGCGGGTTCTCTACCGACCGTTTGATACCGAAGACTTCGACGCCATCGCGCTGATTCTGCAGCAGCTTTGGCATAACAATTCGGATAACGATGAGTACAACCGCCTTGAGGCCGCGTGCGACCTCGCCTACTGCCTTTCGTCGTCGACGTTTTCACAGGTTGCGGTGATTGACGGCGAGGCGCGCGGCATTGCACTTGCACGCGCAGGGCAGAGCTCCGGCGTCACTATCAACGAGCATTGGATGGATACCGAACGCGCGCTGCTATCGCAGATGCGTGAGCTGGAGCCCGATGCCTGCGCCGAGTATCTTTCCTTTGTGCGCGCAACCATCCGAACCAACAACCGCCTGCTCGAGAGCAGCCCGTTGCCGCACGACAACGAGGTCACGCTGCTTGCCGTGGATCGCGATGTCCATGGCCTGGGCGTTGGCACGGTTCTGCTCGATGCCGCGGTCTCGCACCTGTCCTCGCTTGGAGCGACGAGGGCGCACCTGTACACCGACTCCAACTGCTCGTGGAAGTTCTACGAGCTGCACGGCTTTAAGCGCACGGCCACGCACCGCGCCAACCGCGAAGAGCGCCGCCACGACATGCCGCGCGAAAGCTATCTCTACGAATTCGACCTAACAGCCTAAACCCAGCAGCCATACCTAGTCATTTAAGTCTGTCCCCAATGAGTAGCCTTGGTGGTCTGCAAATAGCTGTGGTCAAAAAACATCAAATATGAGTACTGCTACCTTTTTAGTAGCAGCAACTTGGGGCATTTTTGATGCTTGTAGGCATGACGACCAGCTGCACGAGCTGACGTAGCTCCTCAAATGTTCAATAAAATGGGCTCCTAACGAGAAGTGCTCTCATTAGGAACCCATTATTATGTGCAAACATATGTGACCAACGCAGCAACAGTACTCATATTTGGCATTTTTTGTCCACTGCCCCTTGCGCGAAGGTCCGCAGCGGAAAGTTTGACCCGTTTCGATGCAAAAAAATGGGATGAATCTTCCCTGGCAACCGCCCAGAAAGATCCACCCCAAAGCAAGCGCTCGCTAGAACGTTCCGCCGCCGCCTCCGCCGACGCCGCCACCGGAAAAGCCGCCGCCGCTGCCGCCGCTCGAGCTATCGGAACTCGAAGCCAGCTCGCGGATGGTCTCGTGATACACATCGTTGAACGAATCGAGCGGAGACTCGTTGCCGTAGTGATGGTAATACCACCAGTAGCAGGGGTAGTTGTCGTAGAAATCGTCGCTGTTGCGCAGGTCCGCAGGCACGGCCTCGGCCAGCTGTCGCAGCACTTCTTTCGAAACGCCCAGGGCAACGCCCATCACCAGCAGCTTGTTCCACAGAATCAGATCGCTGGGGATGGCCTCCTTCAGGCGCGTAAAGTCCTCGAGCCAATGCTTAAGCGCCTTGCAGCGAGCCGCCACCTCGGCGCCCTCCGGCGTGTAACGGCGGAAGGTGCAGCTCAGGACAAAGCCCACGATCGTGACGGGGATCGAGATCATAGCGGCACCGACGTTGGCATCCGCAAAGTCGGTATAGAACAGAGAGCCCAGAATGCCAAAGACAATGATGATGCCGAGAACCAGGCCGGCCACCATCGCGATAGTGCCATCCGAAGCAATAAGCTCGCGCGCCTCCAGCTTGCCCTTAACTGTGCTCTGATAGTCCTCGAGCTTGTCGCCAACAGATGTGGTGCGCTCGCTAGCGTACTCCTCCAGCTCGCTAAACGTGCGCGAACGGACTCCGTCCTTATCGGGCTTAACGCCGGCGAAGAAGACCTTGAGCACATCGCGATCGATGCCGTCCTTCTTGGCAGCCTTCCAGGCCTCGTCGGTCACTGTGATGCGATACGTCTGCTCCTCTTTTTCGCGACGGAGCAGACCCTTCTTCTTGGTCTCGGTCGCTTCTTCCAGCTTGATCACGCGGTCGTCGGTCAGCTTCATCAGTGTGGCGATATATGCCTGATCGGGCACGTCATTCCAGCTCATAAGAGCTGCAAGCACCGCGGGATGGTCGGCAGAGGGCACATCGCGGAAGTACTCGTCCTGGAAGAGCGGCTTGGGCTTGGGCCTGTGCAGCTTGAGCATCACGATCGCGCCGGTATAGGCAACCGCCACAACAACACACACCACGGCAATCGTGCTGGCAACCGCACGCGCGTGCTCACGGCGGGCGTTGGCCTCGTCGGCCCATTCCTTCTCTTCGCTCAGGATCGTTGACATGCGCTCTTCGCCCGAGGCGGCAAGCTGCGGCACCCAGTCGCTGGGGAAGGCGATGCGTGCCTCGGCGAATTCGCCCTGATGCACGCAGGGAATGGTATAGGTGACCATGGGCTCGTCCTCATCGAGCGACACGTCGCCCGTCAGCGGACCGTGGCCCCATGCGCGGAAGTTATCGCCTTTGACGGCCGCCGTCCCAGCAGCGGCATTTGCGAAGCGCACTTCCATCTCGACATCGTCGGAATCCGCAGACCAGCCGTCGCCCACGAACTTCCAGTAGAGCTCGGCGGTATCGGCCCAGTTCATAACCGCACCGGTCATGGTGTAGCTCACGTAATAGATCGCGCTGTCGCCGCTCTCGTGGGGGCTGAACACCTTAATCCTTACGCCGTCACCGGCCTGCTCGACCGTGTAGACGCCAGAATCGCCCTTGTTCGCGCTATCGACTTTGTTAAACGCGGTGTCCTCTTCCTCGACACTCAGCACATCGACGCCCGCCGTGCCGCCCTGCTGGTTGGTGCCCGTATTGATCTCCCAAAACACGCCGTTGATGTCGTCGTCGAAATCAAACTGTCGTCCCTCAACAACGGTCAGCGATCCATCGGCCTCAACCGTGGCACTGATATAAGTTTGGGTCATGGAATACCCGTCGGCACGTGCAACGGCGGGCAACAGCAGCAGCGCGCACGCGACGAGCGCGCAAATGGAAGCAAATCGCGCAAACGGGCAGCGCTGCCGACAGGTCTTGGCAACGGGGGCGTTCATAGGCACATCCTTTGTCTGTGATACCAGTAGCGTCATTGTCCCACGTTTGCGGGTTCATGTGACGAACATCTAGGTCAGCGGAGTATCAAACGGGACGAAAGTCACGCCCGCGGCCGGCACCTGGGGACGTTCCTTATCTGCCGGCAATCTGGGACACTCCTTGGCATAGCCCGCTCCGGCAATAGATACCACTTCATAGCTCCGTCACAGGTGTAGCGGCTTTGTGTGGGCGCGGCGTGAGCCGATTAAGCCGGCGAGCGAGGGGCATAAAGCAGTTGAGCGAAAACGGTTTGCCCCTTTGCCGTTCGCTTGAGGATCATGTCCCCCTTTTCCGCGGAAACCCCGGCAGTTGCGAAGAGCTGCCGGGGTTTCTGTCGTTTGAGGGGTTGAAGGGGCTGAGCTTGGGACGGTAATCGAGGTGTTGAGTCGGTGCCCGCCGCGCACAACACGCAGCCTCGGCAACTCGCGAGCATCGACGACGCCCCCCACCTCACCCCGCGCTATACTCGTCCGCATGGATATCAAAACACGCAACATAGCAACGCCCGCCGCGGACGCGCCAGCGACGCCACCCGCCTCCGCCCCCGT
>CABQZS010000178.1 GCA_902468695.1 uncultured Collinsella sp. | reverse complement strand
CGCCTCGAGTGCCGCAGCCCTGTTGCGCCTGCTGGTGCCGGGGGTCGATGTACATGCTCGTGTGGCCGAGCTCTCGGGCGGGCAGCGCCGTCGCGTCGAGATTGCCCGAGCCCTGCTGTGCCCAGGCGACGCGGTGATTCTGGACGAGCCCTTTACCGGTCTAGATACCGCTGCGCGCGACGCATGCGCCGAAGTCGTGCTCGACTTGCTCGACGGTCGCATGCTGTTGCTTGCCATGCACGATGCCGTCGACGCTCGGGCCCTCAATATCTCGGACATCATCACACTCTAAATACTTATTCAGCAACAAAATGATCCGTTTTCCTCCGTCCCCAAGGGATCAGGTGTGCTATTCTATCTGCGGGGTAATACTTAGGAATACCAAGTAATACCAACGCCGTAGAAACAAACTCCAGATGCGGGCCAATCGGGTTGCCTTCACAGCCCGTCGCCCAGCCGCGTGGCCCGCATCTATCCGCACCACCGTCGTTTCAAAAAGGAAGCGCCATGGCAGAACACATGACCCCGGTTGTAGCGAAGGTCTTGCCTGAGGAAAAGGCGGCCTTCGCGGCGGCAACCCAGCTCGTAGGCACCACGCCGTCCAACGCCATCCGCATGTTCATCGCCGCCTTCAATCGCTGCGGCACCTTTCCGTTCGACATTTCGCCCAGCGGGGCCTTTGGCACTGTGCCCGATTCTCATCAATAAGTGATCCGTTTTCCTCCGTCCCCATGGGATCAGCTCTCTGCCGAGTTGTGGTAGAACTAGGGAACGGTTTTGAGGAGGTTGGCATGCTCAATGCGATGATTTGGGCGCTTGCCTGTTTTGGCGTTGTCGCTGCCGATATAGCCCTGAGCGTGGTTCTGTTTTCAGTTCTCGATGCCGTGTCGGTGCTGACGGGTTTCCCGATCGACAACCTCGATATTCAATGGTTCCAGGCTGCCGCTCAGACGGCGTCATTTTTGATGGCGCTGCTGTGGTGGCGTTATCTGTGGCCCCGCTCCTTCATGGCACGCCGGCAAGGCGAGCGCCCGCTCGGTGGGGGAGCAAGCGCGGCATGGAAGCGCATTGCCTGCGTTGTCGTGATCGGCCTATCCATGCAGGTGGTCATTAGCTACCTATGCGACGGCGTGCTGTCGCTGCTGCCCGAGGTCGCGGCAGACTATAGCGAGCTCGTCGAGGAAACGGGCATGGGCGATACCAGCCTTCTTGCCGTCCTGACCACGGTGCTCGGCGCTCCGTTTTGCGAGGAACTGCTGGTGCGCGGCATCATCTTTGAGTTTTCGCTGCGTGCGTTTAATCCACAGTGCCGTTCGCTCTGGAAGCGCCGGCGCCGCGCGAACGCGCAAGACGGCGCCATGGTGCCCTGGGCGGCCCCAAGCACGTGGGGTATCGCCGCGGCAATCGTGCTGCAGGCGGCCATCTTTGGCTTTATGCATATGAACTGGGTGCAGGGCTGCTATGCGGGCGCTGCCGGCCTCATTTTTGGTTGGGTGTTCGTGACCACCGGAAAGCTCCGCTACACGATCCTGCTGCACTTTGCCTTTAATGCCGGGTCGTATCTCATGGGGCTGCTGTGGTTTGTGAACACGCCGTTCGACGTGGCAATTACGGTCGCGATCGCCGGCGTGATCCTGGTGGAGGCAATGCGCTCGCTGCGCCAAGCGTGCCAGCAGAGCGCTGTGAGCACATCTACCGCATTCCCGCACTAATTGCGGCGTCCGCCTCCGTTGGCACCCTGACGCCCCTGAGCTGCACGGTTGCGCCCGGCAGTGTTCTGCGCGCGCGACATGCCGCTGTGCCCCTTGCTGCCCTTAGGCCCCTTGCCAGCGGCGCCACCGTGGGCCTTGCCGCCCTTCTTGCCTGCGCCATGCCCACCGCCAGCAGACGTCTCGCCCGGGCGCGGCGGCACGGGACGGATCAGGCAATGCTTGGTGTAGCCGATCAGGTCGCGACGGCCAGCCTTTTCCAGCGCCTCGCGTACCAGCTTGTAGTTCTCGGGCTTGCGATACTGGATGAGCGCGCGCTGCATGGCCTTCTCGTGCGGGTCGCGCGCCACATAGATCGGTTTCATGGTGCGCGGGTCCACGCCGGTGTAGTACATGCACGTCGACATGGTGGACGGTGTGGGGTAGAAGTCCTGCACCTGCTCGGGCATGTAACCCATGTCGCGCACGGCTTCGGCAAGGTCCACGGCTTCCTTCATCGTTGAGCCGGGGTGGCTCGAGATCAGATACGGCACCACATACTGCTTGAGTCCGTATTCGCGGTTCAGGCGTTCAAATTTACGGCAGAACGCGTCGTAGACGGCGCGGCTTGGCTTGCCCATCACGGACAACACCGCGTCGCTCACGTGCTCGGGCGCTACGCGCAGCTGGCCCGAGACATGGTGTTCCAGCAGCTCGCGCAAAAACTCGTCCGAGGCATCGGCCATGGTGTAGTCAAAGCGGATGCCGCTGCGGACGAAGACCTTCTTGACGCCCGGCAGCTGGCGCAGGTCGCGCAGCAGCTGCGTGTAGCCGGTCTCGTCGACCACCATGTTCTTGCACACGCTCGGCCACAGGCAGCGCTTGTTCTTGCACACGCCGTGCTTGAGCTGCTTGTCGCAGGCGGGGCGGCTAAAGTTGGCCGTCGGTCCGCCCACGTCGTTGATATAGCCCTTAAACTCGGGATCGCGCGTGAGCAGCTCGGCCTCGCGCATGATCGAGTCGTGGCTGCGCATCTGCAACACGCGGCCCTGGTGGAAGGTGAGGGCGCAAAACGAGCACTCACCAAAACAGCCGCGGTTGGAGCTTATGGAAAACTTGATCTCAGCAAAGGCCGGCACGCCGCCCGCCGCGTCGTAATCGGGATGCCAGTCGCGTGCGTAGGGGAGTTCGGCCACCTCGTCCATCTCGTCGGTGGTGAGCGTGGCCGACGGTGGGTTCTGCACCACATAGACGCTGTTGGGGTAGGGCTCTACCAGACGATGCCCGGTGATGGGGTCCATGTTCTGCTGCTGTACGTTAAAGCTGCGCGCGTAATTGAGCTTGTCGGCGGCAAGGTCGTCCCAGCTGGGCAGCAAGTCGTAGTCGTAGACCTCGTCGAGCGAGCTGGTGCGGTAGACGGTGCCGTTGATATAGGTGATCTGATCGACGGACAGCCCCGCGTCGAGCGCGTCGGCGATCTCGACAATCGCGTGCTCGCCCATGCCGTAGATGAGGATGTCGGCGCCCGAGTCGAGCAGCACCGAGCGCTTGAGCTTGTCCTGCCAGTAGTCGTAGTGGGCCAGGCGACGCAGGCTCGCCTCGATGCCGCCGATAATGATGGGGGCATCCTTAAACGTCTGGCGGATGAGGTTGCCGTAGACCGTGACGGCACGGTTGGGGCGGTGACCTTCCTCGCCGCCGGGGGTATAGGCGTCGGTGTGGCGGCGGTGCTTGGTCACCGAATAGTGGTTGACCATGGAGTCCATGTTACCGGCACTGACGAGAAAGCCCAGGCGCGGCTCGCCGAGCACGGTGATGCTGGCGGGGTCGGTCCAGTCGGGCTGGCAGATGATGCCAACTTTGTAGCCGTGCGCGTCGAGTACGCGGCTGATGATAGCCATGCCAAAGCTGGGATGGTCCACGTAGGCATCACCGCAGATGTAGACAAAGTCGCACTGGCCCCAGCCACGTGCATCCATGTCGGCGCGACTGACGGGGAGGAACTTATCGCGGCCCGGACGCCAGGGACGGACGGGCGTCGCTTGGGAATGCTTGGTGCGGGCGACCGTGGCCTGCGCCTTGCCACCGCGCTTTTGCTGCTGGCCCTGTTTGCCCTGCTGTCCGCGTTGGCTGTTCTGAGCGTGCTGAGGCTTTTTTGCCACGATCCCTCCCGGTGTCTGTATGCTGCACGTAATTGTAACCAGTCTTTTTGGGACGGGGCTAAAAAGACTGGTGGAGTACATGGGCTGGCGGATCGGCGTGTCGATGCAGGTGCCGTTTGTTTCCAGACTGTGTATCTGCGCGTTGGAGAACCTGTCTCGCGCGCACGCCATGTTGTCAATGGGTTACAGTATGAACGGCGGCTATGTTTCCGCCAACGCACGAGAGGGTCGTCAACAAGGAGGATGCACGGCGATGCAGCGTGCCAAACAGATATCGGAGTCCATCGAACTGGGCATTATCCTGGCGCTCGCCGGCGGCTTTATGGATGTGTATTCGTACATTGGGCGCGACCATGTTTTCGCAAACGCGCAGACGGGCAACATCCTGCTTGTGGGCGTGAGCATCTCGGAGGGCAATTGGGCACTTGCGGGGCGCTACTTCTTCCCTGTGGTGTCGTTTGCCGTGGGCATTATGCTTGCCGACCTGGTACACGAACGGTTTGGCAGCGTGATTCACTGGCGCCAAGTGACGGTGTTCTTTGAAGCCGTCATCTTGCTGGGCGTGAGCTTTATCCCGGGCGGCAATTTCAACCTGCTCGCCAACTGCCTCACCTCGTTTGCCTGCGGCATGCAGGTCGAGAGCTTCCGCAAGATCCACGGTCACGGCATCGCTACGACCATGTGCATCGGCAACTTGCGCAACGCGCTGCAAAACGTGGACGATTACATCATCACCCACAGGCGCGGCTTTTTGGAAAACGGCCTGCTGTACTTTGGCGTGATCTTTACCTTTGTGTTTGGCGCCGTGTTGGGCAACTGGTGTATTGAGCGCATGGGCCTGCACGCCATCGTCGTGGCGAGCTTGCTGCTGTTTGTCGCGTTTGCCATCATGTTCATCGACCGCGAGCGCGACTTGCGCTTACGCTGGAAGGTTGCGGCCGAGGCTTGGAAAGAGGGCTGTCGAAAGTAGCCGAATGCGGCAAAGGGGCTGTCCCTTTGCCGCAATATTTTTCATCATCTGTTGAAACGCTTTAACAAATTTGACGTTCTCACGTGCTTTTCGTTTCAAAAGCGTTAGGATGGGACTCATAGCGTGGGGCGTAATGGGTGCCCCGCACACGATGGGAGGCTATCAATGGCTAATCGTTTCGTTCTCAATACCATCTCTTATCATGGTTCCGGCGCCATCAAGGAGATCCCCGGCGAGCTCCAGCGTCGCGGCTACAAGAAGATCTTCGTCTGCTCCGACCCCGATCTGGTCAAGTTTGGCGTTACCGCCAAGGTGACCGACGAGCTCGACGCCGCCGGCATCGCTTGGAGCCTCTACTCCGAGATTAAGCCCAACCCCACGATCCAGAACGTCAAGGACGGCGTCGAGGCCTTCAAGGCCGCCGAGGCTGACGCTATCGTGACCATCGGTGGCGGCTCCTCCATGGACACTGCCAAGGCCATCGGTATCATCATCAACAACCCCGAGTTCGCTGATGTCCGCAGCCTCGAGGGCGTTGCTCCCACTAAGAACCACGCCGTGTTTACCATCGCTGTGCCGACGACCGCCGGTACCGCTGCCGAGGTGACCATCAACTACGTCATCACCGACCCCGAGAAGGTCCGCAAGTTCGTGTGCGTCGACACCAACGACGCCCCCGAGGTCGCCGTCGTCGACCCCGACATGATGGCCTCCATGCCCGCCGGCCTGACCGCCTCCACCGGCATGGACGCTCTGACCCACGCCATCGAGGGCTATACCACCAAGGGCGCTTGGGAGCTCTCCGACATGTTCCACTTTGAGGCTATTAAGCTGATCAGCGAGAACCTGCGCGACTCTGTCG
>CABQZS010000177.1 GCA_902468695.1 uncultured Collinsella sp. | reverse complement strand
GGAGCGCTCGCGACGCGGACGCTCACGGCGCTGGAAGTGCTCGCCGTCGCCCTCGGAGGCACCCTCAGCGCGAGCAGGGGCCTCGGGCTTGTCAAGACGATCGAGCGAGATCTTGCCACGATCGTCAACCTCGATGACGACGACCTTGACCTCGTCGCCCACATTGAGGACGTCCTCGACCTTCTCCACGCGGCCCTTGGCGACGCGGGAGATGTGCAGCAGGCCGTCCTTACCGGGCAGCAGGTTGACGAAGGCGCCGAAGGGCTGGATGGAGACCACGCGACCGGTGTACTCCTCGCCCGGCTCGGGAACCTTGATGATGAGCTTGATGCGCTCGACAGCCTGGTCGACAGACTCGCCGGTGCCGCCGACAAAGACGGTGCCGTCCTCCTGGATGTCGACCGAGGCGCCGGTCTCATCCTGGATACCGCGGATGACCTTACCGCCGGAACCGATGACGTCGCGGATCTTGTCGGTCGGGACCTGGATGGACACGATGCGCGGAGCGGTGCTGCGCGTGGTGTGGCGCGGCTCGGGGATCACATCGAGCATCTTCTGCAGGATGAAGGCGCGACCCTCCTTGGCCTGCTGCAGGGCGCGGGCCAGAATGTCGAAGGTGAGGCCGGTGGCCTTGTTGTCCATCTGCAGGGCGGTGATGCCCTCGGTGGTGCCGGTGACCTTAAAGTCCATGTCGCCCAGGAAGTCCTCGAGACCCTGGATGTCGGACAGGACCACGGTCTTGCCCTCCTCCTGGATCAGGCCCATGGCGATACCGGAGACCGGGCGCTTAATGGGCACGCCGCCGTCCATAAGGGCGAGCGTAGAACCGCAGGTCGAAGCCATCGAAGAGGAGCCGTTAGACTCCATGACCTCGGAGACGACGCGGATGGCGTAGGGGAACTCGTTCTCGTCGGGGAGCACCGGAAGCAGAGCGCGCTCGGCCAGGTTGCCGTGACCGATCTCGCGGCGCTTGGGGCTGCCCATGCGGCCGGTCTCGCCGGTGCAGAACGGCGGGAAGTTGTAGTGGTGCATGTAGCGCTTGCCCTCGGTGGGCTCGATGGTGTCCAGACGCTGGCCCTCGTTGAGCATGCCGAGCGACAGGACGGAGAGCACCTGGGTCTGGCCACGCTGGAACAGGCCGGAACCATGAACGAGCGGCAGGTAGTTGTCCTTCACCATGATGGGACGGATCTCGTCGGCGGCACGGCCGTCGACGCGCTCGCCGGTCTCGACGACCATGGTGCGCATGGCCTTCTTCTCGAGTTTCTTGAGCGCCACGGGGATCTCGCGCTCCCAGGCGGCCTGCTCCTCGTCGGTGAACTCGGCACGGATGGACTCCTTCAGAGCCTCGACCTTGCCGATACGGGAGAGCTTGTCGGCGTCGCGAAGGGCGGCTGCCATCTCGTCGTAGTGGGCGAAGATGCGCTCCTGGACCTCCTCGACGGGCTGGTCGAGCGGGTACTCCTTCTTGACGATGGGGCCGTTGACCTGCTCCCACTCGGCAACGAACTCGTCCTGAGCCTGGCAGAAGGCAGCAAGGGCCTCCTGGCCAAACTTCATGGCGGCGAGCATGTCGTCCTCGGAGATCTCCTCGGCGCCGGCCTCGACCATCGAGATGAAGTCGGCAGAGCCGCCCAGCTCCAGGTCCAGATCGGAGTTCTCGCGCTCCTCGTAGGTGGGGTTGACGATAAACTCGCCGGTCTCCACGTTGCGGCCGATGCGCACGCAGGCAAGCGGGCCCTCGAAGGGCACGCCGCCAAGCGTCATGGCCAGGGATGCACCCATGACGTTGATGACATCGAAGGGGTTGACCTGGTCGGCGACGAGCGAGGTGGCGACGATGTGCACCTCGTTGCGGAAGCCGTCCGGGAAGCTCGGGCGAATCGGGCGATCGATCATGCGGGCCGTGAGCGTGGCCTTCTCGCTGGGACGGCCCTCACGCTTGAGGTAGCCACCCGGGATGCGGCCGGCTGCGTACATCTTCTCGTTGAAGTCGACGGTCAGCGGGAAGAAGTCGTAGTTCTTGCGCTCCTTGGAGACGACCACGGTGTCGAGCATCGTGGTGTCGCCCTGCTTGACCAGGCAGGCGCCGGTGGCCTGCTTGGCAAGCTCGCCCGACTCAAAGGTGTAGGTCTTGCCGTACAGCTCAAAGGTCTTGGATACGAGTGTCATTGTTCTCCTTAACCCCGCAGACCCCTTGTCTGCGGGCTTCTCATGTGACGCGGGCCCCCTGCCCCCGCCACGCTTCAGAGCGTGATTGTTCGCGCCCTTACACAAAAAGAGCGCCCCGCTGCGCAGGACGCTCTTAGCATGTACAAATCCTACTGGATGTTGTCGCGGATGCCCAGAGCCTTGATGAGCTCACGGTACTCGACGATGTCGTTCTTCTTGATGTAGGAGAGAAGACGACGACGACGGCCGACGAGCATGAGCAGGCCACGACGGGTGTGGAAGTCCTTCTGGTGGGACTTCATGTGCTCGGTCAGCTCCTTGATGCGCTCGGACAGGATGGCGACCTGAACCTTGGGGTTGCCGGTGTCGACCGGAGTGTTACCGAACTGGGCAGTCAGCTCCGCCTTGCGCTCTTTGGAAACAGTCATTGTTTCACCTTTCGTTTTGCGTCGCCCACGGGCGACTCGATTCGCCTCGGACTGGGAAGCCGCCGGTGGAGCGAGCAACCAAGGTCGAGGTACCAACAGGCCGATATGTTACCACAAGCAGCCCGCCCCTGCGCATCATCACCGACCCAACATGAATTCCATCGCACGGAGGCGCTGATCGGTGTGCGTCGCAGCCCAAACATGCGAAAGCCCGAGCAAGAATGCCGCCGTATGCGGGTCGATTCGCTCGGCCATGAGCGCATCGAAGGTCATGGACATGAGGGCGCGCAGCCATGCGGTCTCACCGGTCGACACCAGTTCGGCACCCGGAACGCTCGACGCGCACGACCCGCACATGAGGCCGCCCGCCTGGGCTGAAAAATACGACAGCATGGGGTCTCCGCACAGCACACAGGCCGAAAAATCGGGTCGATAGCCAACGTGCGACAGCAGCTTAAAGACATATGCCGCCACAAGTAGGTCCATATGCGCCGTGTCAAGCCCGCTGCCCACCAGGGCAAGCGCTCGCTGCGTGATGGCAAAGGTAAACGGGTCCTCGGCGTCCTCGAACGAGCACACGCGCGCAACCTCGGCGATCGCGCTTGCGGCGCAGGTCGTCTCGTAATCGGGCGCAGCGCCGAGCGGCGCCTCCATAAGCTCGGCCTGAGAAACCACGTCGAGTGACCGTCCATGTGCGAGCAGCATATCGACCGTACAGAACAGCTCGCAGCGCGCAGCCAGGCGTCCGCCGGGTTTGCGGGCGCCCTTTGCCACGGCACGAACCTGCTGCCCCCGCTCGTCAAGCATCGTCAAGATCAGGTCGGTCTCTTTGAGCTTAGTCTTATCGAGCACGACCACTTTCGTGCGATATGTCCGGGAGCCTGCCATGCGCGCCGCGCGTCCTTAGTCCTCGGCGTTATAGCCAAAGCAGCGAATCTGGGCCTCGTCGTCACGCCAGCCGGCCTTGACCTTCACGTCCAGCTCCAAAAAGACCTGCGTGCCAAAGATGCGCTCAAGATCGCGACGGGCGTCGATACCGATATGCTTGATCATCTCGCCGCCCTTGCCGATGATGATGCCCTTTTGGCCCTCGCGCTCGACGTAAATGGTGGCGTGCACGCGCAGCACCTTCTTGGTCTGCTCAAGCGCATCGCAGATCACGCCAACGGAGTGCGGAATCTCATCACGGGTGCGGCGCAAGACCTTCTCGCGCACAAACTCGGCAACAAGTGTCTCGTCGGAAGCGTCGGTACCCATGTCCTCGGGGAACCAACGCGGACCCTCAGGCAAAAAGTGCGCAACGGTCTCGATAAATGCATCGACGTTGAAGTTCTTGACCGACGACGTCACGATCTCGTCGTCATATTCCATGAGTTCGTGGGCTGCCTTAAGCTGCTCCATGACCTGTGCGGGGTCGGCCTCATCGGCCTTGGTGAGCACCAGGACCTTCTTGCAACGAGCGCATCTGACGCGCTCGGCAACCCAGGCGTCTCCCCTGCCGATCGGTTTGGTGGCATCAATCAAAAACGCGACAACATCAACATCGTTCAGCTCGAACAACGCGCTCTTGTTGAGCTCGGATCCCAAGCCGTCCTTGGGCTTATGAATACCCGGGGTATCGACAAAGACCAGCTGGTAGCCGGGGCGGTTGACGACGGCGCGCATGCGGCGGCGGGTCGTCTGGGCCACCGGCGAGGTGATGGCGACCTTTTTGCCATAGCAGGCATTAAGCAGCGTAGACTTGCCAGCGTTGGGACGACCGACCAGGGCCACAAAGCCGCTGCGGAAACCGGGCTCAACGTCACCAAAGCCCGCGAGGTTGTCGTCCTCGTCGCACAGGGCGTCGAGTTCCTCGTCGCTCATACCCTCAAACGGGTCGAACTCCTCGACATCCTCGAGCTCCTCGGTATCCACCGCGTCCAGGGACTCGTCGTCCAAAATCTCATCGGCAGGCTGCATATTGTCGGACATGGGAATCCCTTTCTAAATAAAGCCGAGCGCGTGGGCAAATACCAGCAAGCCCACAATCGCGGCGGTGATGGAAAGAACGTATACGGAGGCGGCGGCGATGTCCTTCGCACGCTTGGCCAGCGGATGGAGCTCCTGGGTCGCTAGGTCGACGATGGCCTCCATGGCGGTATTGCAAAGCTCGCCGTGGATCACCAGGCCGCAACAGATGATAATCGTGGCCCACTCGGCAATGTCGAGCCCCACGATGCAGCCTGCAATGACGGTGCACACGCCCGCCACGAGCATGACCTTAATGTTGCGCTCGGTCTTGACGGCGGTGACGAAGCCCTCCATAGCGTAAGAAAACGACTTTAAGAAGGACGGATGGTCCTTGTTCGATCCGGGAATCATAGACGGCTCCTAGTCGTGGGCGTGGTTGGTGATGGGGCCGACGTGGACTAGCTTGGGGTCCTCGCCGCGCTCGAGCGCCAAATCGCGCAGGATGGCGTCCTCGCGGGCCTCCATGACCTCGGCCTCGTCGTCCTCGATGTGGTCATAGCCCAGCAGGTGCAGCATGCCGTGAACGAGCATCAGACGACACTCGTCAGCGGGGCTATTGCCAAAACCAGGGGCCTGACGGGAAATAACCTGCGGGGCCAAGATGATATCGCCGAGCTCGAGCGTCTCATCGGCGGGAATATCCTCGTCAAAGGCCGAATCGCACTCAAACGAGAGCACATCGGTGGTGCGGTCGATACCGCGCCACTCGTGGTTGAGCTCATGCATCTCGTCCTCATCGACATACGAAAGGGAAATCTCGACTTCACGTTCAACGCCCTCGGCGGCAAGCACAACCTCGCAGATGTGCTCCACCTCCTGCGCGTCGAGCAGCGTATCGAGCTCGGCATCGTTGCTGATCAATACACTCAACGGGACTCCTTTCGGTCACGTACGCGTTTCTCGCGCACATCATCATAAGTATCGTATGCCTCGACGATACGTCCCACCAAGGCATGGCGCACCACGTCGGCACGCTCGAGGTGCGAAAATGCGACTTCGTCGACACGGCCCAAAATCTTCTCGACATCCGCCAAGCCACCACGACGACCCACCAGGTCACGCTGGCTCAGGTCGCCGGTAATCACAAACTTGGAGTTAAAGCCCAAGCGCGTCAGGAACATCTTCATCTGCTCGGGCGTGGTATTTTGCGCCTCATCGAGCACCACGAAGGCATCGCTCAGCGTACGACCGCGCATATAGGCAAGCGGGGCGATCTCGATCACGCCGCGCTCCATGAGTTCATCGGTGCGCTCGCGATCCATCATGTCAAAAAGGGCGTCGTAGAGCGGACGCATGTAGGGATCGATCTTTTCCTCGAGGGTACCGGGCAAAAAGCCCAGGTTCTCCCCCGCCTCGACAACCGGACGCGTCAAGATCAGACGGCCCACCTCGTGGCGCTTGAGCGCGGCAACGGCGAGCGCCATGGCCAGATAAGTCTTACCGGTGCCGGCAGGACCCAAGCCAAAGGTGATGGTATGCGAGCGAATGGCATCCACATAGCGCTTTTGGCCGAGCGTTTTGGGGCGAATGGCACGACCGCGATACGAAAGCAGCACGTCATCGCGAAGCGACGTAGCCTCGTGCTCACCGTCGCGCAAGACAGCCAGGCAGCGAGAGACATCGTCGGCAGACAGCGTGCGCCCGGCGGCCGCCTCACGAAAGGCATGTTCGAAAAAACGCGCCACGAGTTCGACCTCATCCGGGTCACCGCTCACGGCGATGCTATCGCCACGGGCGACCACATGGGCGCGCACCAAGTTCTCGAGTGCACGAAGGACGCCGTCGCCGGCGCCCAAAACGCGCGAGGGGTCGATACCCTCGGGAACGGTAAGTCTAATCTTCGAGGCTTCCATGAACCTCCCTGCGCGCATGGACCAAGCCGGAATCATCGACTCCGATGATAGCAACATCGAGCAGGCACGGGGCTGTGAGTCCACAGGTATCGTCAAGACGGGCATGATGGAACGAGCCGAGCGTCAGGTTGTCACCATACTCGAGCACGGCACGCTCGACCGTGCCCACGCGACGACGAGCGTCGGCAATAGCGAGCTCCTGCGCCGCGTTTCGCATACGGCGGCTGCGCTCGGCCATAACCTCGGGTGGCACCTGGTCGGGCATGTCGGCAGCAAGGGTACCGGGACGCTTGCTGTAGCGGAACACGTGCATACGCGAGAAACCCACACGGCGACACAGCGCAAGCGACTCCTCGAACTCCTCGTCCGTCTCGCCAGGAAAACCGACGATGACATCGCACGAAAGGGACGCCTGGGGCAAGTTGGCGCGAATCATACGCACCGTGTCCTCAAAGGCCTCGGCGCTATAGGGACGGCCCATGCGATGCAGGGTCGCCGTGCAGCCGGACTGCACAGGCAGGTGCAAAAACGGGGCGATACGCTGCGGATAGCGTGCCATAACCTTAAGCAGGCGCTCAGAGATATCCATGGGCTCGACCGAGGAAATGCGCACATGAGGGATAGACGTGCGCTCCATGATGGCCTCGAGCAGCTCATCGATTTCGACATGCTCGTCGGTCGCGCTCTTGCCATCGTAGGCACCCAGGTTCACACCGGTCAGCACCACCTCGGGCACGCCGGCCTCCTGGGCCTCGCGAACTTGCTCGAGCACGGACTCGACGGGCACGGAGCGCTCGGGGCCGCGTGCCTTCCACACAACGCAATAGGTGCAGCGATGGTTGCAGCCGTCCTGAATCTTCACGCCCAGGCGAGAGCGGCCGAGCGCATCGACCACCTCGCCATCGCTGCAGGCGGGAACGCTATCGGACTCAACGCCCAGCACCTCACAGACACGCTCGGCGACATCGATCTTGGACGGCTCGGCGATCACGCGATCCGAAAGTTCCAACAGCTCCTCGGGATGCAAATTGACCACGCATCCGGTCACGACCACATAGGGCTCATTTGGATGGGCCAGCGCATGACGGACGGCCTTACGGGTCTTGGCCTCGGCCTCTCCCGTCACGGCACAGGTGTTAATGACGATCAGATCGGCATCCTGGGGCTCCACAATAGCAAAGCCCAGGCGCATAAGATCGGCGGTGATACGGTCAGACTCAACCCGGTTGACACGGCAGCCGAGGTTAACGACGGAAATATGGGGTGCGAGCACGCGGGCTCCTTAATCGAGGATATCGTCGAGGGCACTCTTGATACGGTCGGTCACCGACTTCTTACCGGAAGCGACGTCATCGCCCATCTCATCGGCAAAAGCACGGAGCAGCTCGCGCTGCTTATTGGAAAGATTGGTGGGAACGACCACGCGCAGCTGCACGATCAGGCGGCCACGCGAACCGCCACCGCCAATGCGCGGCATGCCGTAATTATTGACGCTCACGGTGTCGCCGTACTGGGCGCCGGCGGGAACCGTCACCTTAACGACCTCGTCGGGCATAATGCCCTCGACCTCGATCTCGCAGCCGAGCGCAGCCTGCGCAATCGAGATATCGCTCACCAGGTACAGGTCGTCCCCGTTGCGCTTAAAGCGCTCATGGTCGGCAACGCGCACGTTGACAATCAGGTCGCCCGAAGGCTCGCCGCGAAGGCCGGCCTCGCCAAAGCCGCTCACGCGCAGCTGGCGACCGGTCGAAACGCCGGCGGGAATATCGATGTCGATCTTTTCGTGCGAAGGCGTGCGGCCCTGGCCGTCACAGGTCTCGCAGGGATGATCGATGACCGTGCCCTCGCCGTGGCAGTCGGGGCAAGGCGAAGAGGACTGGACCTGGCCCAGGAACGAACGCTGAACTGTCGTGACGTAGCCCGTACCGTGGCAGCGGCCGCACTGCTTTTCCTGTGCGCCCTCTGCCCTACCAGTGCCATTGCAGTCCTCGCAAGGAGCAAGGCGGTCATAGCTGATCGTCTTTTTGCAGCCGAGCGCCGCCTCCTCGAGCGTCACCGAAAGCGAGATGGCCATGTCACGTCCGCGACGACGCTCACGACGGCTGCGGGCGCCACCGCCGGCACCGCCGCCAAAGAACGACGAGAACAAGTCGTCCATGCCCATGCCACCAAAGATATCGTTGATATCGACGTAGCCCGAACCACCAGGGCCGTCGGCGGTGCCGTAACGGTCGTAGTTAGCACGCTTCTGCTCATCGGAAAGAACGGAATAGGCCTCGTTGAGCTCCTTGAACTTGGCCTCGGCCTCGGGGTCGTCCGAAACGTCCGGGTGTACGGTACGGGCCTTCTTTAGAAACGCGCGCTTAATCGTCCGCGCGTCGGCATCCCTGTCGACGCCAAGCACCTCGTAGTAATCCCTATTTTCCGACACGACCTAATCCTTCCGACTTTCATTATTGTCACAGTGCGTCCTATACCCAAGCTGGGCCGACCGCAAACAGAGGGTTTGATGTTATCCTTGATTATCAACTTCATCCGAACACTTCCCACATTCATCCGCACATGTGCGGATGAATGTGGGAACCCGATACCCTGAGGGCCGGGCCGGCCGGCCCCGGGAGATCGGAGGACGGCATGTCCGGAAAGAAGAATAGGGGCTCCGCGAGGGCGGTCCCGAGGGCCTACGGAAGGCTCACGAGGCACGAGCGGGACACGGTCCAGAGGATGCTGGAGCGCAGGGCGTCGTGCAGGGAGATCGCGAGGGAGCTGGGCAGGTCGCCCTCGACGGTGAGCGCCGAGGTGGCGTCGCACAGGTTCGTGACGGCGCCGAAGGCCAGGCG
>CABQZS010000176.1 GCA_902468695.1 uncultured Collinsella sp. | reverse complement strand
GGCCTGGGAGCCCGACACGGCACGCGCCGCGGCGGCGATGTCGTCACGATTGAAGGAGCCGGTCTGCCCGCCGTTGGTGAGCTCGTCGATGGCGACTTGATAGACGTCGCGCGAGCGTGCAGGGTCGCAGCTCACCGGCGAATCGTCGTCGAGCATGCTGTCGATCATAGACCAAGCCTCGTCCTCGTCCATAGCATCTGCGGCTCGAGCGATGGTAGGGACACCATCATCGGCATGACGGCGCTGGAACGCACCAGTTAGGCCGGAAAGGAATGCCGAGGTAGACTGCTCCGCCTGAGCCTGAGAAGCAGAAGCCGCAGCGTAAGGAGTCGCATCCTGCTGCTGAGCTGGAATCGAGGCGGTCTTGAACTCGCTTTGGTGCTGATTGAGATTGGCGGCACCGCCCATGGCATCAGGCTGGAACAGACGCTCTTCACGCTGCGCACGGTACTCGGAGATACCCAGCGAGGCGGCATAGATACCCACGCCCGCCACCGCGCCCACGGCGAAGGGAACCGCACCCGCCACGACCGTCTCGTTCACCGACGAAAACGGCAGCGTCGCGGCATACATAACCACGGGAGCGGCAAGGCCGATCCCGCACGAAAGTCCGGCAAGGACTGCTCGTTGTGTTGCATCAGAAGAAGCCATGAGCTCTCCCCATCTTCAAGCACCCAAATCGCATCATTCAGTTGGCTGCGCGAGAGAAGATGAAGCGGGGCTATGCCCCAAAGCAACGGTATATGGTTCGTTTCATCTGCGTTTTCCGTCGCGAAGCTTAAAAGCTATTATGCGAAACCGCCCTGTCGATTGCAAGCGACGATGTCGGATTGAAACGGGAAACCCGCTGCTTACCAGTCTTATGGTCAAAAATAAGTGCGAAGCGGCGATATAGAAAAGGGCCGAGGCTCAAAGCCCCGACCCTTTATCGCATTGATGATTAACGCTGCGTGTGGATGACAACCTAGAACGTCTGCTCGTAGTCGCTGTGCTTTTTGGCCGAACGCACCAGGAACTCCTGGTTGGTGTTGGTGCCCTTAAGACCCTTGATAAACGATGCGGCTGCGCGCTCGGTGTTGTTCATGCCGGCAAGAATGCGACGCAGACCAAAGACAAACGGACGCATCTGCTCGTCGACCAACAGGTCCTCGTTACGCGTACCAGAGGCAACAGGGTCGATAGCCGGGAAGATACGGCGGTCGGCCAGGTCGCGGTCGAGCTTAAGCTCCATGTTGCCGGTGCCCTTGAACTCCTCAAAGATGACCTCGTCCATCTTGGAACCAGTGTCGATGAGGGCAGAGGCCAGGATGGTGAGCGAGCCACCGTTTTCGATATTACGGGCTGCGCCCAGGAAGCGCTTGGGAGGATACAGGGCCGCCGAATCGACGCCGCCCGAAAGGATGCGGCCCGAGGCGGGCGCCGCCAAGTTGTAGGCGCGGGCAAGACGCGTAATGGAATCGAGCACCACCACGACGTCGCCGCCCAGCTCCACGATGCGCTTGGCGCGCTCGATGACGAGCTCTGCCACGCGAGTGTGGTTGTCGGCGGGCATATCGAAGGTCGACGCCACAACCTCGCCCTTGATGGAACGCTGCATATCGGTGACCTCTTCGGGGCGCTCGTCGACGAGCAGGCAGATGAGGTGCACCTCGGGGTTGTTAATCGAGATAGACTGGCAGATCTTCTTGAGGATTGTGGTCTTGCCGGCCTTGGGCGGGGACACGATCAGGCCACGCTGACCCTTGCCGATCGGCGACACGATGTCGATGGCGCGACCGGTAATGGAGTCCTTGCCGTGCTCCATGCGCAGCGGCTCGTTGGGATAGACCGGGGTGAGGTCACCGAACTTGGGGCGGTTGCGAATCTGCTCGGGGTCTAGACCGTTGACGGTCGTGATTTTGGCGAGGCCGGCGCGCTTGTCGCCGCCGCGCGAAGGACGAAGCGAGCCCTCGATGACGTCGCCCGTGCGCAGGCGCGCGGAGCGGATGAGGTAGGCGGGGACGAAGGCGTCGTCGTTGGACTTCATGTAACCGTGGGCATGGATGATACCGGAGCTGTCCGGACGAATCTGCAGGATACCCTTGATATCGCGGAAGCCCTCGGCCTTCGCGGCGGTGACGTAGATCTCCTCGACGAGCTCGGCTTTCTTCTTGCCGGTCGTCTCGATCTCGAACTCCTTGGCCTTCTCGCGCAGTTCGGCGACCTTCATGGCAGCGAGCTCCTCACGCGAAAGCGTGGGCTCGGTGGGGGCGGCGTTGCGCTCCTTGTTGCGCTGTTTGCGATCGCGCTGGCGGTTGCGACGGTCGTTGTTGCGCTCGTCCTTGCGCTCATTGCGCTCGTCGTTACGCTTGTGCTGGCGACGGTTGGGGCGAGCACCGTCTTCGGCCTCGGCGGGCGCGGCACCATCAGTTGCGGCGGCGTCGGCATTGGCCGAAGCGGCGCCATTGGCCTCGGCGCCGGAATCGACCTGTGCTTCGACATCAGCCTGCTGCTCGGACGCCTTGGCCTTAGCGGACTTCTTACGACCGCGCTTGGGCTTCTCGGACGCAGACTGTTCGACGTCTTGGGGCTCGGCGGCATCAATCGATGCATCGGCGGTCGTCTCGGCGGAATCCTCGGACGCACCTTTCTTGGCAGCCTTGGCCTTGGACGTGCGCTTAGCAGCAGTACGATGGCTGCGACCAGGACGGACGTCGGCGGGCTCGACATCGGCGGGAGCGGCCTCGGAAGTCGTAGCATCCTGGACGGGCGCGTCGGCGGCGGTTGCAGACTCGGCGGTCGCCGCAGCATCC
>CABQZS010000175.1 GCA_902468695.1 uncultured Collinsella sp. | reverse complement strand
GGCGAGGCCGAGGCCCGCCATGGCGCACAGGGCAGCGGAGCCGGTCAGAAAACCGCGACGGGAAACGCCCGCCTTGAAAAGGTCGTTGTTCATTGAGTTCCTTTCGTGACTGAACAAACGGATAGAATCTGCCGGGACGGCGGAAAACCCGCCCCGGCAGCCATGCGAAGCCGATCGGCGCCCTGCGGTGCATCCAGACACCGACCGGCATGGCAACAGAGAAATCCCTATCGCGTGGATAGGAACACCCGACGGCACAGCTTGGCGCAGGTGCGGCTAAATCGTCTCGAGGAAGGCCTCGATGCGGGTCTGGAGCTGACCGGCATCCTCGCCGGCGTAGTCGGTCGTGATGTGCATAAACGGAATGCCTGCCTCCTCGGCAGCCTTCTCCACGGCAAACGACTCCATCTCGTAGAGCGTGCAGAACTGCAGGGCCACGTCGACGATACCGTCGGCATGCAGGTCCTTGGCCATCTGGACAATGTCCTTCATACGCTGATTGTTGGGCGTAAAGACGGCGCAGTTGATCTTAAAGTAGCGCTCGGCGATGGCGTCGAGCATCTCGTCGACCGTCTCGCCGGACTCGTCGACCAGGTCCTTGTAGTAGCGCGAGCCCGTGCAGGACTCCTCGCCCACCACGACGCCACCGGCCTTCTCGATCAGGTTGAACAGCTTCCAGTTGGGCACGGCCATGGGCGTACCGGTGTACAGGATGCGCTTGGTGCCCTTGGGCGCCACGCCCTCGCCGGCTTCAACGCGCTGCTCGCACTCGGCGGCCATGTCGTTGATGGCTCCGGTCAGACGCGGTGTGTCGTCCATAAAGGCAGCCTGAAAGGTCAGCAGGCTGTCGAGACCGCTGATGGGCGCAGGGTCGGCAGCGCGCGTGGCAGCGAGGCGCTGCAGGGCGCGGCGCTTCTCATTGACGGAGTGGATGGCGACCTTCAGACGCTCAGGCGTAATCGTGACGCCGCACTCTTCCTCGATCTTGGCGGCGAGTTTCTTGACCTCGGCCTTCCAGGTCACGAGCGTCGACTCGTCGTGCACGTTGGGAATATCCATGACGTACATGTTCTTTTGCGTGGCAAAGAACTCGTAGGCCTTCTTCTTGCCATCGCAGGTGTTCTCGCCCACCACCAAGTCACTCGACTCAATGTAGGGGCAGACCTCGCCCAGCTTAAAGCCGGCAAAGCTCTTGATGAGCGGGCAGGTGTTGCGCGGCAGGTGCTCCTCGACCTTATCGGTTGCCCAATCGGCACCCGAGCACAGACCCACGGGGATACCGTCGCAGGCGAGCACAATTTCCTCGGGCACGTACACGCAGAACGAACCGACGATCTTGGTGGCCTCGCCGGCCTCCTTCTTGTCGAGCATCTCCTTAATGCGGCCGCTATGGATGTTGGTGGCCACAAAGTCCAGGTAGGACGTGGACTTGGGGCGATTATTCTGCGTCAGGAACATATCGCCGTACATCTGGCCCACGGCGCCCAGCAGCATGTCGTGGTCGGCAAGATTCATGCCGAGGCTCTCCCACATCGGATGGAAATCGAATTCTTCAGCCATGACGGTTCCCCTCTCGAACCAAAATTGAATAGCTACGGTATTGCTGCACGGTGGGTGGCGAAAACCCAGCCGCGCCTAAACCCGGAATTTTAGGGAACCTGCTTTGCGGTCGATTATTTAGTTGTGCGTCGTCTCTCCCGGAGCCGTGAACATACCTGCTCATATGCGGCTCCGAGCCATATACAGGGCGCGCACGGCAACGCGGCGAATGTATGTCGTCTGCGGCATGTGCGCACCCTCCTTTACAAGTTGAGGTCAACTATATCAACGGTCACCGACCATGCGAACACCGTAGACATTCGTACGACAGCGTCGTGTGCCGTCGTTTAATAAATAATTATTTTGATTGATAAGAGTTTGTCATCCATCATTCGGCGAACGGTAAGACAAAGCCGCCGAGGCTTATATCCCCGACGGCATTACCCGGCGCTATCGACAAACCAAATGGATCTTACTCGCATCGAAGTGCATGCGCAGCGTCTCGCCTGCTTGCGGCAGCTCGTCGACAGGCACGCCCACCTTGTTGACCTTCCACTGCAGACGCGTGGACGCATCGGCCCGCGGCGCATCCAACAGCACCAGCCGCTCAAAGCGCGAATCGCTCACTCGGGCCACAAGCAAATCGTAGCTATTGCGACCCCGCTCAGCACGGTTGTCAACATGGAAGTAGCTTGCGCGAATGCCCAGGTACGCCACATTATCGGGAACCTCGCGACCCACGTTAAAGGTCATGCCCCAGTCGAGGGCCTCAACTTCTTCGTCGCCGATCTTGCGCGCCCGGCTTGTGTTCTTGCAGCCCGTCAGGCGCAGCGCCGCCAGCGTCTGCGGACGGCGGACCACGTCCTCGATGGAGCCGATCTCCTCAACATGCCCGTCGTGCATCACACAGATACGCTGGCACAGACGGCACGCTTCGTCGATGTCGTGGCTCACGTAGAGCACGGTACGGTTGCACACATCGAACAGGTCGAGCATGTTCTGTTCGAGGGCGCTCTTAAGATAGGAATCGAGCGCGCTCATGGGCTCGTCGAACATAAAAATGCCCGGATGCGCCGCCACCATGCGCGCAAGCGCCACACGTTGCTGCTGACCGCCCGAGAGGCGCGCGGGATAACGGTCGGCAAAATCGGCCAGACCGAAAATACCCAGATAACGCTCGGCGAGCTTTTTGCGAGCGGCAGCGTCGCCCGCGCCCTTTACGCCGGCGCATACGTTGTCGGCCACCGTCATGTTGGGGAAAAGCTGATAGTTTTGGAACAACAGGGCGCATTTTCGCTCCTGGGGCGACAGGTTGATGCCCGCCTCCGAGTCAAAAAAGGTCACGCCGTTAACGACGATCTTGCCCTCGTCGGGCGTCTCCACACCGGCAATGCAGCGCAGCGTGCAGCTCTTGCCGCATCCGGAGGCGCCGAGCAGCGCCACACTCTCCTCGCCGGCCTCAAGCTGCATGTCGAGCACAAACCCGGGATAGTGCTTCTTGATATCCAGAACGAGTGACATGACCTATCGACCTCCCTGCGGCGCCGCATTATCGCGCATAAGCTCGGCCAGCGCCTCGCGATCGATACGCAAGGCATCGCCGCCCGCCGGGTCGAGCGAATCGCCCTGTCCGGCGAGATCTTCGGCCTGTTTGCGCTCCGCACGGGAGAGACCGCGCTCGCGGTACTTTTGCGAATGCGCGGTGTACATGTTGATGAACAGGATGACTAGGAAACTAAACACGATCACGACCACGACCCAAAAGAGGGCCACCGACGTATTGCCGCCCATCCATTCAAAGTAAATCGCAATCGGAATGGTCTGCGTAATGCCGGCGTAGTTGCCCGCAAAAAACAGGGTGCAGCCAAACTCGCCCATCGCGCGGGCAAAGGCGAGCACCGTGCCAGCGGCAATCGAGGGCCAGCCGAGCGGCATCATAAGCTTGGTAAAGATGCGACGCTCGGACCAGCCCAGCGTGCGCGCCGCATCGAGCATCTGCGTGTCGAGGCTCTCGAAGGCTCCGAGTGCCGTACGATAGACGAGCGGGAACGACACCACCACGGCAGAGATCACCGCCGCCGGCCACGTAAAGACGATCGAGACACCGTGCGCGATGAGCCACTGGCCCACCCCGGTCGATCGACCAAATAGCATAAGCAGCAAAAAGCCGCACACCGTAGGCGGCAGCACCATGGGGATAGTAAAGACCGAGTCGAGCAGGCCCTTGATGCGACTCGAGGTACCCATAGTCTTCCACGCGGCGAACAGGCCCAGCGCAAAGGAGATCAGCAGGGCAAGGCCACTCGTTTTTATGGACACCCAAAACGGTCGGTAGTCGATGCCGCCCAAAAAGGAGGCCAGAGAGGTCAAGGGCCCTTGCTCATCCCGTAACACGACAGACGATGCTTCTACCATGTGAGCGCTATCAAGCCAACGCGCGCCGCCTTTGGCATCACCCGAGGCTGATGCAATCACCACATAGCGGTCCCCATCCGCACCGCGCTCGTCAAAGCCATAGGTATACCCGCCGGATTCAAACGTTGTTTCCGCCGTGACATACCAAGGAAGATCCACGTCCCCCAGCTGCGCACCTCCCATGCAGTTTGCGCTGTCGAGCTCACAGACGAGGGCCTTGAGACCCGATACGCACTCGTTGTCCTGCGGATCCAATCCATACCTCTCGACCGCCTTAGGCGATATCCACACCACAACGCGATCGGCAGCAGGCGCCACTACAAGGTCCACGTCCTCGTCAACGGGAAACCGGTAGCCCTCAGGCTGGCCCTCCATGGCGCGAGCGGTCCCCTTGGCCAGCCGCTCAAAACCCTCGATCCCATAGGAAAGCCCATGAGCGGTAGCAGCAACCTGGGCCCCGTCCTCAGCGTCCCCAGCAAACGCAAATCCCGGCACCCAGCAAAGCGCGAAGATCAAAGCACAGGCGGCAAGCATGCGGAATCTATTAAGCACGAAAAGCTCCAAGCGAATACAAGGACGGAGTGAAACACAAAACGATGGAATTATCGCGCCAAGCCGTTCTACTCGGAAAGCTCAAAGCCGTACTTCGCCCAAATCTTCTGCGCCTTCTTGTTGGTCAGGCAGAAGTCGATGAACGCCTTGGCCTCGTCGGCATGCTCAGAGCTATCGGCAACGGCACCCGGATACACGATGGGCTTGTGCGAATCCTCGGGACACACGAAGGCCTCCTCGATGCCGTCATAGCGGAAGATATCGGAGCTGTAGACAAAACCAGCCACACAGTCACCTGTGGACACATAGGCGGCGGCGGTACCAACTTTGTCGGCCAGCGCTACCTTGTCGGCAATCTCGGGAGCATACTCGCCATCGTCGCCCTCGGTGCCGGTATAGAGGCCCACGGAGGCCAGGGCCTGGTTGGCGTACTTTCCGGCGGGAACGGTCTTGGCGTCGCCGATGGCAATCTTACCGTCCAGGTTCGCGACGTCGGCGATGGCCTCGACCTTGGTGTCGGAGCCCTCGGCGCGAATGATCACAAGGTCGTTGACGAACATATCCTCACGGGTGTCGGTGTCGACGAGCTCGGCGGCCTCGGCGTCGTCCATGGTGCCCTTGGAGGCCGTGATGAGCACGTCTACGGCAGCGCCGGCCTTCATCTGCTCGACCAGGTCGCCAGAAGCCTTAAACTGCGTGTCGGCAAAGGTGGTACCGGTTTGGTCGGTATAGAGCTCCTGAACCTCGGGGAGCGCCTTCTCGAGCGAGTTGGCGGCAAAGACCTGCAGCTCGGCAGTCTTCTTAGAGGAAGACTTGGCGGAGCCGGCATCGGAACCAGCGGGCTCGGACGTCTTGTTGCCCGAGCAGCCGGCAAGGCCAAGGCCGGCGGCAGCGGCAGCAGAAAGCGAGACGAAACCGCGGCGAGAAACCATATCGAACATGTTCAACCCTTTCGAACGCTATGCCCGGGCACCCCGCCGCAGGCTTTATTCTGTTACTAGATTATACTTCTGCGCGAATAATGTTTGTGATAATGATTTCTCGTCTAATAAGTTTCTTTTACCGATAACCCCGAGATGGCCGCACTGTCGCTGCATAAAAAAGGTGGAGCAGCCCGTAAGGTCACTCCGCCGCAGGTAGTGAGCTTATTTGGTGTGCCCGCCGCCCGCCGTCATTTGGGCCGCATGCTCCAGCTGGTCGCTCACGGCCTCCCAGCTTTCGCGGGCGGCTTTCGTAGATCCCGGAAAATTGATGACAAGCGTATACCCACGCTGCATGCACACGGCGCGCGAGAGCATGGCGCGACGCGTCTTGGTCATGGAGTATGCACGGATTGCCTCGGCAATACCCGGCACATCGCGGTCGCAGACGGCACGCGTCGCCTCGGGCGTCACGTCGCGCATCGAAAGCCCCGTGCCGCCGCAGGTGAGCACGACATTGGCGTGGCACTCATCGGCGGCTTCCGCAATGGCATCACCGATCTCGCTGACGTCGTCGCGCACGACCACATGCGAGGCGACCGCCCAGCCCTGCGCCTCGATAAGCTCCTCGAGCGCGGCACCCGCCTCGTCCTGCGCAAGATCGCGCGTGTCCGAACACGTCACAATCGAAATCTTCAGCTCCATAGTCTTCCTCCTACAGCACCGTTCCCTCGGGCAGGTCGACACGCACGACATCCACGACGTCGCCCGCCTTGAGCTCGCACGGTCCTTCGTCAATACGCAGCAGGCAATTGGCCCGCTGCATCGTGCCGAGCAGCGCCGAATTCTGCGTCTTGGCCTCGGTCACCAACAGCTCACCGGTCTCGGGGTCGCGCAAAACCGTGGCGCGATCGAAGAAGCGTCGATCCTGACGCTTCTTCACGCCGTGCGTGAGCGTCGCCTGCTGCACGGGACGCACGCCCTCGGCAAAGCCGCGCATCTTGCGGATCGCCGGACGGGCAAGCATCTCAAAGCCCACATACGCCGCGGCCGGATTGCCTGAAAGCCCCAGGTAGGGCTTACCCCCGAGCAAGCCAAACGTGATGGCCTTGCCCGGACGCATCGAGATGCGGTCAAACAGCACCTCGCCCTCGCGCCGGACGAGCGCCGTCACGTAGTCGTAATCGCCCGCCGAGGCGCCACCGCTCGTAATGACAAAATCGCACTCCCGCACGGCGCGATGCACCAGCTCGGCAATCACCTGCTCATTGTCGGGCGCGATGCCGTAGAACACGGGCTCGGCACCGGCATCGAGCGCTTCGGCCATCAGCGCCGACGAGTTGGAGTCGCGAATCTGCCCGCGCGCCGGCAGCTCACCCGGCGCGACCAGTTCCGTCCCCAGCGAGATAATGCCCACGCGC
>CABQZS010000174.1 GCA_902468695.1 uncultured Collinsella sp. | reverse complement strand
GGCGCAGGTGACGGGCGGCGGCGCGGCCGCTCCGACTCCGGTGAAGGGCCCCTTCCAGTCGTTCCCGTATTGGGCCGTGTGCTGGCTGCTGTTCTTTTTGCTGATGCTCCTGGTTGGTGCCAGCCCTTTTCCCGCACTGATCTTCTTTACGATTCCCATCTATCACTGGGTGGCGCGTGCGCTCGATGGCGATTGGGCGCGCGGGGATATCCAGGTTGGTCCGGCGCCGGTGGCGGTCAAGGCCCAGGGGAAGGATACTTCTGCGGAACCTGATGCTGACGTGGCTACCGCAGCCACCGCTGAGCCATGTGCCAAAGAGGGTGATGAATGATGAAGCTTTCGCATGAATCCAAGCTACGCCTGGGCATTGGCATCGGAGCGTTTGTGCTCATTATCGGGCTTGTTTTTGGCATTTCATGGACTTTGATTCATTTTGATGGCCCGTGGGATCTCGACGATGTCGTATCCGGCTTGTCTGGTATGGACGATGCGGTTGACGAGGACAATCTCTTGGACGACGGCAGCTATTCCGCTCGGCCTCAGCAACTTTCGAGCGAAACGTTTGATGTCGACGCGTTCACATCGCTTGACCTGGATGTGACGTCGGGCACGGTCGAGGTCAAACACGTCTCCGGCGGGCCGGTGCGCGTAATTGAAAGCGGTCGCGTGGCAACGGGGACCGTTGCCTTCGATGCGGCAACCCAGAACCTGGCCGAAATCAAGGGCTCTACGCTCAAGATTCGCCAGTTCGATTGCGATGACGAGCGCGCCATTGACCGCACGGTTACCGTCGAACTGCCGCGCGAAGTTGCCGATAACCTGGTCGGCATTACGGCGAAGGTGGGATCGGGTGATCTGACGGTCGCGGGCATTGCGTGCCATGACCTCAACCTGACTTTGGACTCGGGAGATGTTGAGTTTACTGGCACCGTGACCGATACCCTGAATGCCGAGGTCGGTTCGGGCGATGTGACGTTCGAGCTCTATCAGGCCCCCGCGAAGTCGATGGACGTGAGTGTGGGCTCGGGCGACGTGGAGATAACGGTTCCGAACTCGACGGGCTTTAAGGCGAGCCTAACTGTGGGCAGCGGTGACTTCGAGAGCGATTTCCTTCCGCTTGGCTACGACGGCGAGACCATATTGAATCATGAATTCGACAACGGTGATAAGTCTGCCACGTATCGTTTTAAGGTCGGTTCGGGCGACATGTCGTTTGATCCGGAGTGACGACGGCGGGCTAAGTCCGCAAACATAGATGCTTAGATGCGCTGTTTGATGAAGGCGTCGGGGCCGCGGTCGGCTTCGGCGCCTTTGCCTTTACAATGGGGACATGGAACAGATTATCTTGAACATACTCGACGCTCTGCGTCGCGGTGAGACCGTGGACGACAAAGCGCTCGTCAAACTGATACATGCTGAGGCGCGCCGCGAGGGCGCTGATAAGCGCGATTTGGCCAAGCGTCGCCTGCTGCCGTTTTACCAGCGGGTGAAGCGTGAGGAACCGGCGCGTTGGGCGGCATGGAATGTCAATCCCGAGCTGGAGCGTCAGCTGCTGCAGGTGCTTCGCATGAAGCCTCGTCGCACGGCTTCGGGCGTGGCGACCATTACCGTTATCACCAAGCCGTGGCCGTGCTCGGGCGATTGCCTGTTTTGCCCCAACGATCTGCGCATGCCTAAAAGCTATCTGCATGCCGAGCCGGCGTGCGCCCGTGCGGAGCAAAACTGCTTCGACCCGTATCTGCAGGTGAGTGCCCGTTTGACGGCGCTTTCGCAAATGGGGCATGCGACCGATAAGATCGAGCTCATTGTGCTCGGCGGTACCTGGAGCGACTATCCGCAAGGGTATCAAACGTGGTTTATGTCGGAGCTTTTCCGTGCGCTGAACGATGACGCCGTTGCTGGCGTGGCAGCTAACCCCATGCTGGCGCGTCCGGGCATCAGCCGTGCCGAGGCGGGGCGCCTGCTCGATGACGCTCCCGC
>CABQZS010000173.1 GCA_902468695.1 uncultured Collinsella sp. | reverse complement strand
TCGGGCGCGATGCCGCCGCCATCGGCGTGCGCGGGCGCGTCTACGACAAAGCGACCATCGACATGCAGTTGTTTATTCGCCACGAGGAAAAGAAGGTACGCCGCGCCGGGGGACGCACTCGCGGACCGGCGGCATTTACCAGCGAAGACCGGGCCCGCTTTAAACGCAACCTCACCGAGCTGCTGCACTAACCAAGGTAGATTTTTGGGACATGCCTAAAAATCTACCTTTTTGTTTTGGCAGCGGAAATGCCCTGATCACAGGGGTAGATCGTAAGACATGTCCCAATAATCTACTTAAAGGCCAACGGCGGAGAGGATGAGGCCCCAGCCGGCACCGATGACGTACATCATGATCAGGAACAGGACGTTTTCGCGGGCGCTGCGGTTGGTACGGAACAGCACCAGGTAGCCCACACCGGCAGAGATGAGCGTGCCGGCGAGCATCGGGGCCAGCTGCAGCGCGCCTTCCAGATATAGTTGCGTAATGACCACGCTCGCCGAGCAGTTGGGAATCAGGCCGACAAGCGCCGAGCCCAAGACCGCAAGCGTCTCGTTGCCGCGCAGGAACTGCTCGATCGCGGACTCGCCGAAGGTCTCGAGCACGGCGACCAGAATCAGCGTCACCAGAAAAATGAATACCGAGACCTGCACGGTGTGCGAGATCGCGCTGCGGATGATCGACAGGACGGGCGCGTCCTCATGGGAGTGGGAGTGACCGTGGTCATGATGGTGTTCATGATCGCCCTCATGACCGTGATCGTGGCCATGTCCGTGTCCGTGGTCGTGCTCGTCCTCGTCTTCATCGCAACCGCAATGGTCGCGCTCGCACAGCTCATGGATGTGATCGGCGCTCACGCCCGCCTCGGCCACCTCGTCGATGATGTCACCGCCGCTATGGTCGTCATGCGCGCAGTTCACGTGGGCCGGGTTGGCCGCGGTTCCCAGCACGGTACGGCGAATCGCCGCGTGCGCGCGGGCGTTACGGCGCAGGCCGCGAATGGCAGCGTCCACGATAAAACCCGTGACCAGTGCGATCAGCGCTTTCGAAGCCAAAAGCATCGCCATAGTCTGCACGGGAACCTGCTCGGCAAGTAGCAGCGGCAGCATCTCGTCGGAGGTCGAAAGGAACACCGCCACCAACGTGCCCAAGGTCACGACACGGCCGGCGTACAGCGTTGCTGCCATGGCCGAAAATCCGCACTGCGGCACAATGCCCAGCAGCGAGCCAACCACGGGACCCGCAGCGCCGGCGCGCTTGATAGCGCCGTTGACGCGGTCGCCCGCAACGTGCTCAAGTGTCTCGAGAGCAAGATACGTCACCAACAAAAACGGCACCAGCGACAGCGTGTCCTTGCCGGCGTCGAGCAGAATATCAATCAGTAAATCCATGACGGATGGAACCTCTCGTGTCTTTCGGCAGCATTGTAAAAGTCCTAGCGGTCAACTAGGGTATTGTAGTTGTCCTAGGCGCGATGCCAATAGTTGCCCATGGTAAACTATCATCTCGCCACATCTTAATGACCCTGAGCCGCACGACGCGGCCCATCCAAGGAGCAGTTATATGAACGTTTCACAAGCACTCGAATACGAGCGCCAGCCGTTTATTCCCATGTTTATCTATGGCGATCACGGCGCCATGGAGTCCGAGCGCCAGAAGGGCGAGGAGGCCCTCAAGGTACTCGAGACCGAGTATTTTACTGCCGAGGACGACCCCGGCTTCGACTTTGCCACCGTGCGCGACCTGGCCGACCGCAACCGCGACCTGTGCGACCAGATTGGCGAGGCGCGCCTGCGCAACGTGACGCCCGCGACGCTTTCGCGCGGTCTGTCCGATGCCGACACCTGCGCCGCCATCGGCAAGATGCAAAAGCGCACCGCCGCGTCCGTTATGCGCGAAATCCGCGGCGACCGCGACGCGCTCGGCGTGGCCTACGCCCGCAAGCCCATCCAGGGCACCGTGCTCGGTATCGACATCGAGACCACCGGCCGTGCACCCGAGCGCGGTTATATCATCAACGTGGGCTGGGAGATCATGGAGCTCACCAGCGACGCCGTCCCGCACGACGCCGAGGCACACTACTGTGGTCTGCCCGACATCTACCGCGGCGAGGATGTACCGCTGTCGAATATCCACCACATCACCTGGGACGACATCGACGGCAAGAAGCCGTTCCGCGAGAACAAGGAGCTGCAGAAGCAGCTGCTCAAGCTCATGAAGAAGTACCCGTACATGGCACACAACGCCGCGTTTGAGGACAGCTGGTTCAAGATCCACCTGGACGGCTACGCCGAGGCACGCCGCGCCGGCAAGATCATCGTCATCGACTCGCGCCAGATCTGCCGCAGCCTGGATGCCGACGTCCGCTCGCTCCCCCGCGAGTCCGCGCCCGCCGCGCTCGAGAACTGGGCGCGCCGCCGTGGAACCCTCGCCGCCGACGCCAACGAGCAGCATCTGGGCCTGGACGACACCGACCTCATGCTCCGCACCGTCCAAGCCGAGTTCAACCTCAAGAACCTATTTGCCAAGTAGAAACGCCTGCGACAGGCATGGCCCTGCTCACGAGCGGCCCCGCAGCGGGAAACCCCGCAGCGGGGCCGCCCTACATTCCACAGATAGATCTGCCATCACAAATTCTGAACCCTCATTTTGAACGATTTCGACCAATTCCCAACACGCAATTCGTTGTCGGATGGTGATACATCGATATCAAATGTGCAGCAATTGAGTATTTATATGCTATAGCTAAGCTTCGAAAACTTTTATTTAGGGCATGCCAACCCATAATTGCGTCAAGCTTTTGGACAGCATTTGGTTAGACCTCTAAAACGACTTTTCCACTCAGCGCCATCAGCACGGTATTAGCTGACACGATATATACCATGAGTATCGTATTGTCACATACCACTGCAAAAGCGGTCTACCAGGCCGCGCATTCGGTGTCTGCGAAAGGCATCGAGTCCTGTAGTCCTGCCGCGATTTACGGATCATGTCCCACCGGAACGCTCCTTGACACAGCCGCAGAATGGCTCACCAAACATGATGTTTCCCTCGGCGCAAATGATTCCCTCGAGGTGATGGTGTTTGATCGCAGGAATGCGCGCTATGCAATGAACTGTCAATGCCACGTTTCTTCAAAACGATTCTCGAACTCACGCTTTATAGAGCTCAAAGATGGCATCTTCGTTGTTGGCGTTGAGCTTTGCGCGCTTCAGGCTGCCACTTATCTTTCTTTTCGCGAACTAGTGGAGTACTACTTTGAACTGTGCGGCGCTTATTCCCTTGGAACCGACTCTTCCACCTCCTATACCGAGCGTTTCGCGCTCACCTCGACCGAGAGGTTAAAGCAGTTCTTTAATTCCATTACCAGATGCGACGGTCTGGCTCTTGCCCGAAAGGCGATCCAATGTGTGCGCGACGGATGCCGGTCTCCTATGGAAACGGCCTTTGTCATGATGCTAACGCTGCCCAAAAGCGAAGGAGGGCTTGGTATTAGGGGAATTGGGACCGATTACGAGGTGCAGGTCACCGCTGCCGCAAAGAATCTCACGAGACGCAAAAAGTTCTTTATGGATGCGTATCTAAAGAAATCTCGCACAGACATTGAATACAACGGTTTTTATCATGACGCGGAAGAAGACCGCGCCATCGATGAGGAGCGCAAGAATGCACTTGCGTCCATGGGGTACGGAATCATCACCGTCAGCCGTTATTCCTTTATGCATGCCAGCTCTTTTGTTAGGGTCATGGAAGCGATCCAACGGAAAGAGGGCATACGCCCCTCGCGTCTGCCAAAAGACTTTCAAATCATGCAAGAGGACCTGAGACAGTTTGTGCTCAGAAGGTTTATTGAGGAGAAGAAACGAATCCAGGAGGAGCTTCGCCAGGATTCCGAAGAGCGCCAACGAATCGACCTCGAAAAAGCAATGCTCGAAGGCATCACATTGGACGATCCGACGATTAACGAGGCTCCGGCAATCGATGACATGCAGACTGTCGAACCCGACAGCCCATCACTCAACCAAACAAGCAGCTTCGCGCCCGAGGGCAGGATCTTCGGGGCCGGAAGCTAGACCGGCTAACAAGGTGGGCACCTTAGCGACGTGCAAAATTGCGAGTATTCAGCAGAGCCGGGTGTCTATCACCCTCGAGTGGATCCAAATGTGAAGCGAAATCACTCTTGCGTGAGAGCGTTAGGCAACATTTGAGGAAGAACTCATCTGATTAACACCCTAAGATAACTCTTGAACTGCATTATATGGCCTGCAATAAATTAACGGACCCCCTATCATTGCAGAATACTCCAATTTTTGCACGGCTCAGGGACACCCACCCCGGCATCGGCTATCAAAACCGCTCACTCCGGGATCTCGTCCACTATTCCCCATCATTTTGTGCAACGAATTACCTGAACGTCATTGACATATGAACATACACTCATATAATCGAAAGCAAGTTATATGAGCGCATGTTCATATGAAAGGATATTGCAATGAGCATCCGCGTTGATGAAACGAAACCCGACATCGAGGCCACCGAACCCGCGATCCCCACCACCTGCTCGCCCGAGGACCTTCCCGACGAGGAACTTCTCTACGACCTCGCCGACCTGTTCAAGGTCTTCAGCGACACCACGCGCATCAAGATCCTTTACGCCCTCATGGGCCGCGAGCTCTGCGTGGCAGACATCGCCGAAGCGACCGAAACCTCGCAGTCGGCAGTATCGCACCAGCTGCGCACACTCAAGCAGTCGCACCTGGTTAAATTCCGGCGCGACGGGCGCAATATCCTCTACTCGCTCGCCGACGACCATGTCTACACCATGCTCAACCAGGGCATGAGCCACATCTGCGAATAGCAGCCAACCACGGTACCAGCGCGGCCTGCACCCAAGCCGCAAATACAGGGAAAGGAACCCACCATGAAAAAGCAGTTTAAGCTCGATGAGATCGACTGCGCCAACTGTGCGCGCGAGCTTCAGGACGAGCTGGCCAAGCTCGAGGGCGTCAAATCCGTGTCCGTCAACTTTATGACCCAGAAGTTGACGCTCGAGGCCGATGACGCCGAGTTCGACGAGGTCCTCGACCGCGTTGTGGAGTTCACCGCCGACGCCGAGCCGGACTGCGAGATCATTCTCTAGCCAAGGTTTACGCCAACCCGCAAGGCCGCGCTTGCCGTGGCCTTTGCTCGCGAAATTATATGAGCGAGTGTTCATACATTCAAATGGGAGGATACGAGTCATGGCCACCGCCGACCCCAAAAAGAAAAAGAAGAAGCGCAAGAAAAAAGAATCACTCGAGCATAAGCGCAACCGCATCCTGGTAGCGCTGGGCATTTTTGCCGTGGTGTACGCCCTCGATGAGCTCGGCACCCTCACTGCCGCATTCGGCACCCCGGGCGACATCTACGCCAGCTTTGTGCTGTTCCTCGTGCCGTTTTTGATTGCCGGCTACGACGTACTGCAAAAGGCATTCAATAACATCCGCCGCGGCAAGGCCTTCGACGAGAGCTTCCTCATGGCCGTCGCGACCATCGGCGCGTTTGCCATGGTGCTCTTCCCCGATACCGACCCGCACATGGCCGAAGGCGCCGCCGTCATGCTGTTCTACCAGGTCGGCGAGCTGTTTCAGGCGTACGCCGTGGGCAAGAGCCGCAAGTCGATCAGTGCCATGATGGACATCGCGCCCGACTACGCTAACGTCGAGCAGCCCGACGGCACACTCGAGCAGGTCTTCCCCGATGACATCGCCGTCGGCACCGTGATCGTGGTCAAGCCCGGTGAGCGCGTGCCTATCGACGGCGTCATCGTCGAGGGCGAAACCCAGCTCGACACCGCCGCTCTCACGGGCGAGTCAATCCCCCGCCCCGCCAAGTCCGGCGACGACATCATCAGCGGCTGCATCAACATGACGGGCCTCATCCACGTGCGCACCACCAAGCCCTTTGGCGAGTCCACCGTCGCGCGCGTCCTGGAGCTCGTGGAGAATGCCAGCGAAAAGAAGGCGCGCACCGAGAACTTCATCACGCGCTTCGCCCGCGTCTACACGCCCGCCGTCACCGGCGCTGCCGCGGTACTCGCGCTCGGCGGCGGCTTGGTCACCGGCGCCTGGTCCGACTGGATCCTGCGCGGCCTGACCTTCCTGGTCGTCAGCTGCCCGTGCGCGCTCGTGATCAGCGTGCCGCTCAGCTTCTTTGGCGGCATCGGCGGCGCATCCAAGCTAGGCGTTCTCATCAAGGGTTCTAACTACCTCGAAACGCTCGCCGACGTGGACACCGTCGTCTTTGACAAGACAGGCACGCTCACCAACGGCACGTTTTCGGTCATGGCGGTGCACCCCGAGTCTGGCTATACCGAGCAGTCGTTGCTCGAGGTCGCAGCCCTTGCGGAGTCGTTCTCCGATCACCCCATCGCGCAGTCCGTGCGCGCCGCCTACCATGGCGAGGTCGACCCCAAGCGCGTAAGCGACTCCACCAACGACGCGGGCCATGGCGTGACGGCAACCATCGACGGCAAGCACATCGTCGTTGGCAACGCAAAAATGCTCGCCGCGACCGGAGTCGAAGCGCCCGATTGCGAGGTCGTCGGTACGATCCTTCACGTGCTGGTCGATGGCATCTATGCCGGCCACATTGTAATTGCCGACACCGTCAAGGCCGATGCCGAGCAGACGATCAGCGACCTGCACGCCGCCGGCGTCAAGCGCACCGTCATGCTCACGGGCGACCGCGAGGAGGTTGCGGCGTCTGTGGCCAAGCAACTCAGTCTCGACGAGTTCCACGCGCGGCTGCTGCCGGGCGATAAGGTCGAGCGTGTTGAGGCGTTGCTCGCGGCCGAAAGCGGCAAGGGCAAGCTCGCCTTTGTCGGCGACGGTATCAACGACGCACCCGTGCTTACCCGCGCCGATGTGGGCATTGCCATGGGCGCCATGGGCTCGGACGCCGCAATTGAGGCGGCGGACGTCGTGCTCATGGACGACAAGCCGTCCAACATTTCCCGCGCGATCCGCGTGGCACGCAAGACCATGGCGATTGTCTGGCAGAACATCATCTTTGCGCTGGGTATTAAGTTGCTGATTCTGGTGCTTGCGGCACTGGGCATCGCCAACATGTGGCTTGCCGTGTTCGGCGACGTAGGCGTGGCGATTATCGCCATCCTGAACGCCATGCGCGCGATGGGTGTCAAGAACCTGTAGCTTGTTTGTGGTCCCTCCGGCCGGGGCCGGGCTTGGTTTTGAAAACGTCCTCGCGCATGAGGCCCGTCTTTCCTGCTCCTGCGGAGCAACGGAAAGGCGGGCCTCGCGCTGCGGAGTGTTTTCAAAACCAAGCCCGGCCCCGGCCTGCGATGACACAGCTGGCGGTTCTTGGGCATCGCTTACTGGCGGGGTTCCTTGTCTGAGTTGGACTTTGTTGGTCGGGCCTTTGGTCCCGGTCGCTGTCCCGCGCCTATGGCGCGGGAGGCGCGTCTCTTTGGGATGGAAGTGCGGCACTGTTGAAAGGATGCTACATCCCGACAGGTTTACTTTGGACTCGGACGAAGTCGCTGTCGTTAGAAATCTCTATCCCCTTTCGCTGGTTCGCGCTTTGCGTGAACTCCGCGCTACTGTGGGACAGTTAGGCTTCTGTTGTTGGACCCGCTACATCTTCCCGGCCCAACATCGCCCGTAGCTTCTCGAAGCTTTCCTCGCTCAGGCAGTGCTCCATGTGGCAGCCCTCTAGCGACGCAACCTCAGCCGAAACACCCGCATCCTCCAGCAGGCCAACGAAAAAGCAGTGGCGCTCCCACATTTGACGGGCGACCTCTAGCCCGCGCTCTGTCAGATGCACATCGCGTTTGCCCATTTCGACGTAGCCGTTGTTCTCCAACGTCGCCATAGCTTTAGAAACGCTTGCCTTAGTTACGCCAAGGTACTCTGCAACGTCGATCGAGCGCACGATGCCCTGGCGTTCCGACAGAACGTAGATCGATTCGAGATAGTCTTCTCCGGATTCACGTAGGGCCATGGGCCGCCTTTCGCGATGATTGCTAGTTAGCCGTTGGATACTTTCCACGGCTTACTTTACCGCAAAAGTTGCCCATGTCTTACTACTTTGCCTAAAAGTTAGCCGTGTTTCACAAAACGAGCGGGACGAAAACAAAATGGGAACACGCCCCGCAAGGAGTGTCCCCAAGTGCCGAGCCGCAGCTACAACAGGCCAAAGTGCTTCGCGGCGTTGTAGATGCCATCGTCGTCCACGGCAGTCGTCACATAGGTCGCCGCAGCTTTCACCGTGTCCTGCGCGTTGCCCATGGCCACGCTCGTGCCCACGGCGGCAAACATCGACAGGTCGTTCTCGCCGTCGCCAAAGGCAATCGCCTCGCTCGCGTCGATACCAAGCCGCTCGAGCGTCGCCGCCACGCCCAGGTCCTTGCCGCCGTTAGCGGGAATAATGTCGCAGAACAGGTCGCACCAGCGCGTAGTGAGCGAATGCGACACCGCATCGGTCACGATATGCTCGTCGGCCGGATCCACAAAGGCGCAAAACTGGTAGACCGGCGCGTCAAAGGCGTGCTCAAACGGCTCCTCGTGGTAGACGATTCCCGCGTTGCTGCCGGCCGTCACCACGCGCTCGGACAGGCGGTTCACAAACGAGTTCTCGCCCTGCATGCACAGCGAGTCGTAGTGCCCCTGCGCCACCTGGTCCACAATCACCGCGACGTCGTCCGGATCGATCGGGCAGCTGCGGTAAACGCCCTTGGCATCAAAACAGTGCTGGCCCGAAAGCGTAATGTACGCATCCCAGCCCAGGTCGAACAGCCAGTCCGGCATCTGGTAGGTCGGACGGCCCGTGGCGATCACGCACGCAATCCCCTGCTCGCGAAAGCTGTCGAGCACCTGCTGCGCCGACGCTGGAATCCGGTGGGTCTTAAAGCTCAGCAGCGTACCGTCGATATCGAAAAACGCGGCTTTGATCATCCTCGTCTACTCCTCGCCCTCGAGCTTTTCGCTCGCCTCGAGCCACGCCATCTCCAGCTCGTCCATGGCGGCGTGAGCCTCGTCGATCTTTGCCTGCTGCTCGCCCAGCGCCGTGTAGTTAGTGGGGTCGACCTGGGCCATGGCGGCCTCGGCTTCCTCAACGCGGGCGCGCTGCGTCTCCATCTTGCGCTCGAGCGAGCTCACCTCGCGGCGAAGCTTCTGACGCTCGGCGTTGGACAGGCCGTTGGACTGACCGCTCGACTTGGGCTTTTCGGCCGCAGCTGCCGCGGCACCGGTGTCAAACGTGCCGGTCTTGGCGCT